>CAYJHM010000037.1:0-14373 GCA_964369935.1 uncultured Rikenellaceae bacterium | reverse complement strand
ATATACTCATTATCGGGTATCGGAAACATGTAAAACGTCTCTGGCACGTCGGTAAATTGCCTAGTATTTGGAGCTTTAAACTCTGTTAAGTTCTTTCTTTTTAAATAGAAGAATAGTTGCCCCTCACCCATAAACTCTTTCATATACTCCATATACAAATCACCCTCTAGATTATCAGCTGATATTATCGGATATTGCGTTAGCCCCCTTGAGTTCCTTAAAGCATTAATATACGGTAATGGATCATCTCCATTTTCGGCAGCTGTTTCGGCAAGTATAAGCGACACCTCAGGCCCTTTTATTATTGTATGACACCGACCTAGAGTTATGAATTTATTCAGGAAAAGCTCTGTCTCAAACTCTCTAGCTCCGAAATTGCGTAATAATCTAGCATCCACCTCTTGATATTTATCTGTTTCAAACACATAGTTTTTTGAAACATCTGTAACTACAAGCTTTGATGTTGAATGAACATCTTGAGCAAAATATTTCATAGTTCTATTCTCTGCCTCGCTATACGAGATACTAAAGCTTGCATAGGTGTTATTATAGTGTGCGTATTGTGCTACATCAGCATATACTGGCTCAACCTCCTTTGCATACTTATAGGCATTAATTTTATCTCCACGGTAAAGATATGCACGCGCTAGAAGCGCTGTTACTGCTTGATGATTCATCCGCGAGGTTCTATTTAGCCTTAATCCATTTAGCTCTAAATATGAAACGACGGTTGTTGTTGACTCATAATCATCGCTATACATTGGCTCGCAATCAGCTAAAAGCAGATATGCATCGGTAAAATCTTTTATTACCATATCCATAAAACCTTTGGCTGTAAGCTGAGAGGCCGCAAATGATTGTGCCGAAGTATAATACGGAAGAGCCATCCTATCATCTCCTGTGGTCGGTGGCGCACCATACATACGATATAAATCGAAGTGAAAGTATGCTCTTAACGCTTTACATTCAGCAACAATTAATTCGTAGTTCCCCTCGTCAAAGAGTTCTTGTTTACCCTCAATCTCTTCAAGAATAACATTACATTGAGCAATAAGTTTATAGATCGTTCCCCATATCGCCGTGAGTTCGTTATTTACTGATACATTTTCATAATCAAAATCTGCTTTATAACCATTAGTCGAACCTCCTACATAGTCATAGGTATTAGCAATAACATCTATTGTTCCATAGGTCAGTTCACGCCCGTATATAGACTCGGTTGTAGCCGATATATAGACACCAAATAGTGCCTCACTAAATCCACGCTCGCTAGAGAAAAGATCCTCTTTTCTTATCTCTGTCTCAGGCTCAATGTCGAACAAATCGGCACACGAAGCGAAGAGAACTATCGATACTAGCATTATTATATATTTTTTCATAATCTTACAATTTGTATTACTAACAGAATATTAATTAAAACCCAACGTTCAACGAAAAGTTAAATGTTCTAGCAAATGGGTATGTTGTTCCTCTCTCTAGCTTGATGGTTGAGACATGGAAAAGGTCGTTTGTATTAAAACTTAATGTCATACTTCGGATAAACTTTACATCCTTAAGCAAATATCTCTTCATATCATACGAAACATTTAATGAAGTTAATGTTAGGTAATTATCCAACTCAACAAATCGTGTAGATGGCTTGGTTGTCGAATCATCATCAATAGCTTTAAATGGGGCATCGTCACCTGGAATTTTCCAACGCTCTTCGAAAGCTCTCTCATCAACATTATCTTTTAAATTGGCATTCTCTACTCGCTCTACTAGCGTACTATTATACTTATAGCCCCCAAAACTATATTTAGCATACGCACTAAGGGTTAATGCCTTATACGACAGATTAAACCCAATAGAGCCTTGAAGTGTAGGATCGGAAACCCCCATTACTATCTGATCATCGGCACTCCAAGTATATGTTTTATTTCCATCCTTATCAATAAATAATTCTCTACCAGTAGCAGGATCAATACCTAACGACTGAACGCCCCAAATGGCATTCATCGATTCGCCCTCAATATACCTAACTCTAGGTTTTGTTTGATTCTCATCTGAATCACTAAAGGCATCATCTTGCACGCTGTTCCACGCTTCGAGAGAATTGGATATCTCGACTAGTTTATTGGTATTATGTGCTGCATTAGCTGAAACAGATAGTGTCCAATCTCTGTTACGATAAGCAACTCCACGAAGAAATATCTCATAACCTCTGTTTTCTAGCTTACCTAAGTTAGCCATATAAGAAGAAAATCCTGTTGATGGTGCTGTTGATATAGAAGTCAAAACATCGGTAGAAATTTTACTATAATAGTTTACTGAGCCAGATAACCTATTATCAATCATTGCAAAATCTACTCCTATATTACTCTGAAGTTGCCTCTGCCACTTCAGATTCTCGTTTCCAAGCCCCATAAGCTCGGCACCCACCGAATAATTATTGTAGAATTGGTCGGTGATATATTCAAATCGCGAATTTGCTTGATATGGGTCATAATTCTGTGATCCTGTTAAACCATATGATGCTCTCACCTTAAGCAAATTAATAGTGCGGCTGTTTTTTAAGAAATTTTCTTGATGTATATTATATCCGAAACCAATAGAACCAAAAGGTGCCCAACGACTCTCTGATCCAAATTTTGACGAGATATCTGCCCTAAAAGATAAATCTGCATAATATTTCATATTAAACGAGTAGTTAGTATTAAGATAAAAGCCAGCTGTACGGCTTATAGAACTATATCCTGTAGGCTTACCACCGCTCGCATAGGAGTTAGCAAAAGATGGTGAGGTTAAATTATCATTTGGGAAACCCACCGCCGAAAATCCTGCCGAGCTACTATTATTGTCGGAATACTGCAAACCTGAATTAAGTGATAATATATGATTATCATTAACATAAGAGTATTGTAGTCCTAATTTTGCTTGAACACTTAACGCCTCACTATCCGATTTTGTATAACTTCCTCGTTGTGTAAAATCTTGCACCTGAACAAAAGAGGTGTGTAACGAAGATACAAACTCCTCGATAGTACCTGTTCTTAATGTAAAACCAACCGAACCGTCAATAATAAGATTATCTAAAATCATCCACTTAGCTGCTAGGTTATCTGTAATACTAACATATCGGTTATTATCTATCGACTCGACAGTTGTATTCCAAAGTGGGTTGTAATCCTCATTATCACCAAGTATTAGCGTGTATTCTCCATTTTGGTCATATATCGAATAATATGGATTCAGTGTTGCATAGGTACTAAACGACCCATAGGGTGAGTTATTCGAATCGACTTTATCAATAGAAAGTGTATTCGAAACAATTAAATCTTTGGTACGATAGGTTAGATTATTAGATAAGGCTATACGTTCGCGGTTTGAACCAATCATAACACCACTGTTGTCGGCCGCTCGAAGTGTTACATTATATGTAACATACTCATCCCCTCCTGAAACAGAAAGTGAATGCGTTAAATCGTTACCAACCCTTAGTGGTTGTGATAACCAATAACTATCTACCCCTTGCGCTAAACTATACATTCTATCGTTATATTTATCTGTACCGGGCTCTATTATTCCAGCCAATAGTTCTAACTCTACTTTTCTTGAGGCATCTAGCACATTGTAAGAAGACAAATCAGGTGTGGTAAGAATATAGCTTGATGTGTAGCTCACTCGAACCTTACCAGCAACTGGCTTTCCGGTCTCGATAACCACAATACCATTCGATGCTTTAGAACCATAAATTGCAGTTGCAGAAGCATCTTTGAGTAACGTAATCGATTTTATTAGCATTGGATCAAGGTCATAAACTCGTTCAATCGAAGACTCGATACCATCAATAATAAATAACGGTGCATTAGGGTCACCTTCAAACTCCTCTTTAAGTGCACTAATACTATTACTTCCTCGGAGCTGAAACTCAGGCAGAGCATTGGGATTAGAACCCATTTCGTTATTCTCAACAGTTACAAACGATGGATCAAGAGCAGAAATAACAGCAAAAATATTTGTTGTACTAATTGCCCTTATCTCTTTTTGGGTAATGCTTGTAGCTGCACCTGTATAGGTCTCTTTTCTTGCATTAAAGAGCCCAGTTACAACAACCTCATCAACTGCCATTTCATCCTCTATTAGCTCTATAATTTGGATATCAGCCTTTAGGGTAACTGTTACCTCCACAAATCCGTTCATCGATATAGTAGCCTTAGTTCCAACAGTGGTATTAATAGTGTACTCCCCTTTTTCATCAGTAATAGCACCCTCTTGCGTACCTACGATTATTATCGTGGCTCCAATTAGAGGATTACCATTTTTATCTACAACTTTACCTTTGGCTGTTAGCTCCTGTGGTTGCATTTGTTGTTGAGGTTGCGAAACTTCGCGTTTATCAATCACTATCATTCCTCCCTCTATTCCGTATGTATATTGTGTTGTTGAAAGCAATCTATCTAGTGCCTCGCTTGCTGGTATATTCGAAACTTTTAACGAATATTTTCTTTGTTTATCCACCTCAACACCCTTTTTAAACACATAGTTTATAGATGATTGACGACTTATCTCGATTAAGATACGTTCTAGGGTTGAATTTGCTATATCAATAGTTACCCTCTCACTCTGAAGTAATAACCCTATATGCCTCTCTGCCAAACTAACGCTTTCTGCCTTAAGTTCGTTAGAGGATAATCCTATTATCACTACTGCCGAAAATATATAGATACGACTAATGATACGATTAATAAAAATTTTGTTTATTGTAAATTTATTCATAAATTTGCATTAATTATGTTATTGTATTACAGCCCGCCAGCTGTTTTACCTATTCGACAGCGTTGCTTCTAGTTAATAACGCTTACATAATAGAGACCTCATCCTTGATGAGGCCTCTTTTTGTTACTAATTGTTTTCTTCTATTGTATAATTACCTCCTCCCTCATTTATTATCAACATATCTGCTGATAGTTCAACTATTTTTATTATCTCCTCTATTGTGCTGCTACGTGATGCATAAAAGCTTACTTTTGTACCTCCTAGCATCTTATTATCGTATCTAAATTTCACTCCATACCAATTAGACAAATCACTTAAAACCATATATATATCCCTATCCGAATAGAAAAATTCATCGTTTAACCAACCAGTATAATCAAATGAATTTACATTTCGCACTTCACTACTTGCATCTTCTACCATGTAGGTAATCATCTGATTTGGTTCTAATATACTCTCTTTATTATCTATTGTAGCACCTATACTACCCTCAACCAACAGTGCCTCTATGCGGCTATCTCTTACTGCAACATTAAATTGAGTTCCATACACCTTTATCTCCATTTGTCTAGCCTCCACAATAAAAGGAGAACTTATATGATGCTCCACATCGAAATAAGCCTCGCCTGTAAGTTTAACTCTACGTTCGTTAGATGTAAAACAAATAGGATACTCTAATGTACTCCCCGAATTTAACCTTACTTTACTGCCATCAGATAAGACAATGCTGTAACTATACCCTTTTGGTACAACTATCATATTCTTTATCGTATCGCTTACACTACTTCTAGTGCGAGAATATACAACAGTACTTTCGCTATCTTTCACAACTAGTGGGTTATTATTATCTGTAATTGGTTGAGATTTCTTTAACTCAACACTACTACCATCTGCAAGAATTATAGTGGGTACAGTGTAAGATATATCTTCTGCCACTATATTAGTCTCAAATGAGGTATTTTGACTACCATAAAACATTACAATAGCGATAGCTAGCATTGCTGCCACTGTCATCGAGGCATATCTAATTACTCTAACAGTCCTGAATTTATGTCTCCTTGATTTTGTTAATTTAATCATCAATATTTTGCTGCTAGCCTCAATATCAATACTAGCAATTCTCTTCTCAACCTTTTCTATCTTCGATATATCAGTAAAATTTTCTTCAATTTTCTGCATTACCTCGTTATAATCATCCTGTGGATGATCAGCGATAACCAAATCGGTCATCTTCTGCGCTAAACCAGATATATAATTTACTTTATCTATTTCTCGTTTCATATATGTATAATTTAATATATAAGATTAGTATTTATAACCTTATATAGTAGTAAACTCACAAGTAAATAAAATCTACTATTGAGGTTACTTTTTTTTTGATTTATATGGATATTTTATTAACTTTGTCGCTGTAAGTACTAGGCAAAATGGTAAAAAGTTTTAATATGTCGGATAATAGTAGCTCTCTTCTTAATAATTTTAACAGAAGAGAGGGTGATGCTTTTACGAAAGTATACGAGCATTATTATCGTGATTTCTATCGTTTTGCGCTATACATATATGGAGAAGACTCCCCGATAGTTGAGGATGTTATTCATGATATTTTCATTAAATTATGGACAAACGATGCATCATTTAATAGTTTAACCGAACTGAGAGCATACATTTTACTATCTATCCGAAATAGTTTTAACTCACACATACGGCATAATAACTATCATGAGAATTACATCAACTACACAATAGAAAATAAAGAGATTGATCATCAATTATTAGAGTGTGAAATATTTTCGTATGCCGAAGCAGCCTACAATCTTCTTCCAGTTGAGTGTGCAAAGGTATTTAAGCTATACCTTGAAGGATATAAACCCGAGGAGATAGCAAAAATATTAGATAAAAAGGTCCAAACGGTTTATAATATGAAACAACAGGCAATCGCTATATTAAAAAAACGACTGCCTGATAAGTTATTTATTTTATTACTATTTTATGATAAACTAACCTAAGATAGATTTAACTATCTCTTGCATTTTACTGTAATTCTCTTCGGCACTGCACAGTAGCTTATATTGAGCGTATGTGCGCACTAGATTATGCACTGGTGTGGTTATTTTATAGTAAGTATCTCCGTTGATATAATCCATTAAGAAACGTAATACCTGTTCGTAAATTATAAATTTTGCCGAAAATGCAAGGTACTCCTTCTCTAGGTCGGTAAGAAACGAGGCTGCCTCACTTAAGTATCCCTCGGTAAAACTCTTAAACATCTCTAAAGATAGCGATACACGCTCGAGATTTATATCATCCTCTTTACCTGTGTTGGCATAAGTGCGAATAGCATCTCCGAAGTCGTTCAAACAAGTACTACTAAGTACTGTATCTAAATCGATTACACAAACAACATCACCATTTTTACTGAATAGAATATTGTTTATCTTTGTGTCGTTATGCGAAACACGAAGAGGAATTGCCCTACTCTCTATTAGTTCGTAAAATTCCATCATCTCGTTACGCCTGCTCTCTATCCAACCAATCTCTTTAGCTAAACTAGATACACGCCCTGCCTTGTCCTCTAATACCGCCTTATCCCACTGTTCGAAACGGAAACGCATATTATGAAATCCTGGTAAAATATCCGCTAACTCTCCCTCGAAATCGCATAACATTCGCTGAAACATACCAATACCTTTACCTCCTTGATATGAGATATAGGGCTCGTTGGCAGCATCGTAAGCTACTGTCGATTCGATAAATAGTACCGATGCCCAATAATCGCCTTGCGAATCTAGGTGATATAGTTTACCATCTTTTGTTGGAATGATGGTTAGTGCCTCACGATTAGGATTACCACCAGCGGCAATCACTTTATTTTTTACGTGTTGCGACACCCTATAAATATTATCCATCATTGCAGGTATATCAACAAATATATCGCGATTTTTTCGCTGTAAGATATATCTATTTCCTCCCCCTTTTAGGGTAACGATATAGGTATCGTTAATAAACCCGTGCCCTATCGATTTCACATCACTAACCTCACCATCGAAACAAAATGATGAGGTTATATCTTTAAATTTATTCATACTAATTATTTCTTGTAATGGTGTCTGTAACCCTTAACCTTATCCCAAGCTCCACGAGTAAAATCAGGTATCTCTACTGGAGCAGAGCCATTATTTATTGAAATAGATGTAAGTGGAACCAACGAACACCACTCAGCAAGGTCGTAAACATCCATATCTAGTGGTAAACCATTCTGCAAGCAGTAAATCAAACGATAATCCATTATAAAATCCATTCCACCATGGCCTCCGACCTTCTTTGCTGTCTCCTCTAGCTCGACCTGTATAGGGTGCTTATACTTCTGCATAAGTTCATCTCTAAAGCTGTTTGAAACAAAACCGTGACCAGATAAATCTTCATGATCTTTACCTTCAAGCATACCACTATCAACATTATCTTTTGTTAAAGTGTATGCCTGGATAGGATATTTATTAGCAAAACCTTTAGTACCTGTTAGCTGATACATACGGTTATATGGACGAGGGGTAGCAACATTATGCTGAATATTAATAGTTTTACCTTTCTCGGTCTTGATAAGAGTTATAGTGTGATCACCATTTCTAAAGTTCTCTGAAACGTCGCGTCCTGTTGTTTTCTTAATAAATTCGGGAATTGCAACTGTTTTTGTTTGCATCGACACAAGATAGTTCATCTTATCTCCTCGGTGCATATCTAATGCTTGACAAACTGGACCAATACCGTGAGTAGGATATAAATCACCGTGGTGAGCTATATTATACTCTAATCTCCAATTATTCCAATAATCCCTCCAGAAAGGCTCGAGATTATGAATATAAGCCCCCTCGGTATGGAGAATCTCACCAAACAGTCCTTGTTGAGCCATATTTAGAGTGGTTAATTCGAAAAAGTCGTACACACAATTTTCTAACTGCATACAGTGCTTACGAGTCTGCTCTGAGGTATTAATCAAATCCCATATCTCGTCCATTGTCATTGCAGCAGGCACCTCGATAGCTACGTGCTTACCGTCACGCATACCTTGAACACCCATTGTAGCGTGCGAGTCCCATGGTGTAGCTATGTAAATAAGATCTAAATCTTTCATTGCCGATAGTTTACGCCATACAGCAGTGTCACCGTAGAACTCGGCAGCAGCAGGACGCCCAGCTTTTACTACCATCTGATTAACGCGTTTAACCCTATCTTCCTCCACATCACATAGGGCAACAATCTCAACCCCCGGAATATGCATCATACGTTGAACAGCTCCTGGCCCACGCATCCCTAGCCCTATAACACCAACACGGACAACTGGAATAGGCGCAACAGCCAATTCAATAACATCTTTTTGCCCTGCTGGACGCTCTGGCACTGGAGTTTTAATCATAAAACCCTCGCTCTGTTCTTGGCAGCTAACAATAGCACCTATCACCATAACGGCCAATAATCCCTTTAGTAGTAATTTTCTCATAAATTTTAAATTTGGTTAATAATCCATATTAAGAAGTATTGCAAAAGTAACAATAATATAACAAATACACAAATATATTTCAATAAAACTTAAAAATTAAACATATAAAGAATTGGCTCTTAAAAATAGAAACCTATCTTTAAGAGCCAATTCTAAATTATCTTACAAAACTAAACGAATCTATAAATCATCATTATCAAAACTTCCTAGCGATACTGGTCTTGTAAATTGATGTTTAAATATATCAACCTTTTTAGTATCATCTAACCAAACTCTTACTAACGAACCTAATTTTGTAGCCTCGTCGTAATATGTAATTAACATATGATCTAATAATCCAGCATGTACAACCTCTACTACCTCGCCCAAATCAGTTGGTAAATCAACGAAATGACCTAATACTGGCGCAGTTTTAGGCGATGAGTACAGTTTATTTCCTATTACGAAATAGAAAAGCGAAAGATCCCATATAGCCTCAACTTTAGTAGTTGAAGATATCTCTGCGTGAGATAATTGAGCAACTGGATTATATGTACTACCACCATAGCTAATTGTTGCCATCTCAATATCAGCTCCATTTTTTGTGAAGATGTATAAAGTTCCGCTGTTACTATCCATTTCAACATAAAGTAAATCACGTGAAGCAATATCAGCAGGTAAGTTCTGAATCTCTACTACCTCATCCATTGTATAATCGTCATCAGTTGATTTAATTAAATATGGAATTTTTGTTTCTCTATCTACCACAAAAGCATCCGAAATACGAACATGAACCTTCTCCCAATAGTGCCCAAGATTCTCTGGAATATATAGGAAGTGGTCTATTTTGGCTATTACAACACCATCATTAACTATAAATTGATCGTTCCATGAATTAATTTGAAAATCTTGAACTTTCATCGTGCGAGTCACCTGATCAAGGAAGCTACTACCATTAAGAACACTTGATGGTTCGAAGCTAAGATTATCAGTTACAATTATAGGGGCACTACCCTCTTCGGTAGCTACAAATATATCGTAAAAATAACCCCTTAGAGTACTATTCCATTTTATATCGCCAGCAATTCTAGATGGTTTATTTCCTAACTTTATCTCGCCAATATAGCTAGTACTTTTAAACTCTTCGGTAGCTCCTTTATCTAACTCCACTTGCGATGGCAGGTAGTAAACAGTAGAACTCTCGTCTTCGTTTTCGCATAGAATATAGTAACCAAAGCCATATCCGTTAGAAACATCTAACACAAACTCTGTACTATAAACCATTCCGTTACTTGTTTTAACGATAAAACGGCTAGGGTTAGAGCCCACAGCTAGGGTATTTGGCACAATTGCACGTAAATTTCTCTCGAATGATATAGTGTCTCCACCTAAAATCCACATATACGACAGATCAGACTCTTGCGACGAATCTAATGCACGCGAAAACTTAGGATCAATCTTTATCGAATCGCCTGTAGACCTAGCGATTGGAGAGCCGTTGTTAATCTCCTCAAAGATAATATCATTGAGGTCGATGTAGTCGTAGTTCCCTTTATCAACCGAACAGGCGATAAAGAACATTGAACATACAACTAATATAATATTTTTTACTCGTTTCATAAGTTTATTATTTATTATCAAGTGTTAAACAACTAAGGCAAACGTATTGGTGCTAATGTTGTATCGCCATTAGGATAAATATCATTATCGTTAAAATACTTCTTCATCACATCCACAGCAAATAGTAGTGTACCATAGTAATGGTTCATCAGCGCGTGGTTAGAGATAAAGTTTGGCATATTATCCCAATACAACAAATCATGAGGATAGTCGTTATGCTTCTTTGTATCGAAACCATAATAGTATATCTTTTGCCACTGCCTGTAAACCTCAGGGTAGTATGTTCCAAAATACTTCACGTAGCTCGCCCACCAGTCTGGCTCGATTAAAATATCTGAAAATTTTACTGTCACCTCTGTAATCTCATCATCTAGAGCCGTAAAATTCTCGTTACTATTTAGTTTAAAAGTCAAAATTCTCTCTTCTGTTAGTAGTATTTCCGAACGATAAACCTTTAGTGGCACATACATTTTTGTGCTACCTGCTGGAACAACTAAATTTTCGATAGACGACATATCCCACTCACTATCTAGCGCTGTTGTCTTATCCTTCACCACACTAAGTGATAGAGCCCTGTCACTATCTATTGGCAAGCCTGTAATTGATACTGGCACATTTACAATAGCCTCCTGAACATCCGCATTAAACTGCGCAAAAGAGTAACGAATCTCCTCCTGTTTCTCTGTCTCCGAACCTAAGACAAATGGCATATCTACATAGATATAATTTGTTGATGTATCATACTGCATCACCTCTTCAACCTTACAACCAAATGTAACCGATGAGATTAGTAACAGCAGTAATAATCTTTTTATATTATTCATAATCTTAATATTAAAAATTAAACAATTACTTCTTCTCGTTAGGCGAGAACTCATATTCAGAGTCTGGTATAGGGAATAGATACATACTCTCAGATACTGGTATCTTACCACTTCCTATATCAATCGGACGCAATGTACGCTTATAGAAACTGTACATAATACCTTCCCCGTAGAAATCTTTTCTCATCTCACGCTCTAAATAATCCATCAAGGTAGCATCATCAAACGTACCTACAATTAAATCTAGTCCTCTAGTTTCTCGCACAGCCTCAAGATACTCTACTGCCTTTGTATTATCAACACCAATAAGTGCCTCGCAAGCAATATAATAAATTTCCGACAGTTTCATAACTGGAAGTTCAGGCCAATAAGGCACTGGTGGCACTGCTACACTCTCTACTGGTTCAGCCAACTTAGTAAATTGATAGTCTGAAGAACCTAATGGAGCAACAAACCAACGAATAAAGCGATAATCACGACCACTACCATCAGGCAGATTAGTGTATAGGCTAGTAATAGTGCTCAAATGATATGTCTCGCTAAATATTAAACTTTCCTCTGCCGATACGGTATAATCTCCAAATCCCCAATTCGCACCTGCTAAATCATACATATTATCGTTATAAATAGCAAACAGGAACTCCGACTGACACACGATATCACGAATAAGCTCGCTAGCTTCGCCAAATGTTTGAGTTAGATTAATAACACCATCAGCCTCGTTAATTAATCTCTCGGCATACACTAAAGCACCACTCTTGTCGCCTTCCCACATTTTAAGACGAGCAAGCAGTCCTAAGGTAGCATAGTAGTTCATACGTGTACCTCTGCGTTTAAGTACGTTAGTGTACTCTAACTGATTTTCATTTGCATCTCCCTCACGACCATAAATTTTTATTGGATCGTTTGCAAGTAACTCAAGCGCTTTTAATAAATCGGCTTCAATCAAGTCAATAGTCTCTTGAATAGTATTAAACTCGAGAGCTACAACATCGAAATTTTTACGATAAGGAATCGCTTTTTTATCTAAATCGCTACTGTTACGTATAGCGGGAGCAAAATACTTCAAAAGTTCGAAATGCATAAATGCCCTTAGACCGTACGCCTCGCCTTCAAAGAGCTCAGAATTAGCTATCTGAGCCCCATTAAGGTCGATGCTCTGAAGTATCAAATTATTTTGAGCTATGGCCTCGTAATATGTAGACCAAATAGTGTTAAAGAAATTAACAGATTCTGTATCCTCAAAATCGTACTCAGAGATTGATTTATAATCGTGTAAAGTTAGGGTCGAAAAATCATAATATTGAGCCAACACATCCATCTGCCCATATTGCAACGCTTTGCCATACATAGATGAACCTCCAAGTAAGCTATACACTCCTGCCGAAGCGTAATTAAACCCCTTTTCGTCGGTCAAAATTTTGCTAGCCTCTACTTGCCCCGTAGGAGTAATATCTAGCCACTTATTACACGAGCTAACCCCCATTAACATTAGGGTAGCCAATGCTATATATCTTAATTTTTTCATAATTAATTACCTTTAAAATGAAACATTTAAACCAAGTACAAAGCTACGCTGGAATGGGTAATCTATACCTCTCTCCTGCTTAATAGTAGAGAATCTAAATAGGTCGTTAGCATATAAGCTCACCTTTAGTGTACCTAATCCGTACTTACTTATCGCAGATTTTGCAAAATCGTAGGTTAGCGACATACTACCTGCTTCAAACAGTTGCTCTTTCTGAATAAAACGCGTAGATATATACGTTGTTGTAAACTCGCTAATATCTTTATATAACGCTATATCACCTGGTTGTTTCCATCTATCATTTAGTACCCTAACATCGGCATTGTATCTAGGATTAGCACCCTCAACGCGCGACGCTAATGTTTGATTGTAATAATCTGCGCCAAATCTGTAACGGAATGCCATATTTAAATTCCAGCCCTTCCATTGAAGATTAGAAGATAAATTACCAGACACCGACGGCTCAAAATCTCCTGCAACAATCTTATCATCTGAGTTCCACTCGTAGGTAGGAACATTATCTTTTGTTAAGTATAACTCTTTACCTGTATTAGGATCAATTCCTAACGATTGAACTGCTTTAATTGCACTTAAAGATTGCCCCTCTTCATATACTAAGTTTGGTGTATATTGATCTAAATTGTTAGCATCATTTATACCCTTTAGATTATCAGAAATTTCTATAATCTCACTTCTATTAGTAGTTGCTTGCAAATTCACCGCCCACTCTAAATCTTGAGCTGGTCTTCTTATAATAACACCATTAATATTGGCCTCATATCCCTTGTTAAGAATATTTCCTAAGTTTGCTGTATACGAGTCGCTTTCTAAACCAATAGATGGAGCTACGGTGATAGATGTTAGCATCCCTTCAGTCCTTTTGTGGTAATATTCGAACGATCCTCTTATACGATTATTAGCTGTTGTAACATCAATACCAATATTATGTTGATACTGTGTCTGCCATTTAAGATCTGGATTACCATACCCTAATAAATAAAGAGGTATAACTCCGTCGTATTGACTACTTGTACCAAATTCGAACATTGTTTTTGCTTGGTAAGCATCAAACTCTTGATTACCTGTTACACCATACGAGTATCTTGGTTTCAGAGTATTAAATATATCGGTATTATCCTTAATAAACGATTCGTTATGCATATTCCAAC
>CAYJHM010000036.1:0-14480 GCA_964369935.1 uncultured Rikenellaceae bacterium | reverse complement strand
AAGAGTAATGCACCACAGCTAACGCACTTATGGAAAAAGCGGACACTTTGGGCTGTGTTCAAAACAAAATAGTACCCCCATTTTTGAGGTAATTCTCAGAAATGGGGGTAAATATTAGCATTTAGTTATTTTAACACGCTGCAAGTCAGGTGATTCGCATTTAGGGAATCTCCCTAATTTGCTATTAACAAAAAAGTTAGAGCATCTATTGATGCCCTAACCCACTTGAAAAGAGAACTTATTTATTAATCTATAAATAAGTGATGTATGCGTAGTATAACCCTACTAGGATGAATAATGAGCCCACTATAACTGTCATCCATTTCTGGAATACTTGCATACTTTTGTAAAATTTACCCAAGCCTGATACGCTATATGCTAATATCCAAGCTACTATTATCACAGGTAAGCCCGTTGCTATTGCAAAAGCAACTGGTAACATATAACCGCCAGTTGATTCGGCAGCTAATGGCATAAGAGCACCAAAATAGAATACTCCACTTGTTGGGCAAAATGCTAAAGCAAAAATTATACCTAAAAGAAGTGCACCTCCCCAGCTCTTGCTGTTTATCTTACCACCATTTCCGCTGTACCCAAATTTAGGTAGATTTAAACGCTTACCAAATAGCATAAATAGACCTATCAAAATAAGGGCAGGAGCAATAATTTTATCACCATACTCGCTAATGCTTTTCTGTATTGAGTAGATACTCGCACCCTCACGTAGAATCGGTATTACAATAAAACCGATACCTGCATATGTTAAAATACGCCCTAAGGTGTAAACTATGCCCTTCCAAAAAATTACATGCCTATTCTCAATATCTTTACTAATAAAGCCTATCGCAGTGATATTGGTGGCCAATGGGCAAGGGCTAATTGCTGTCAATAAACCCAATAAAATAGCTGTAATCAACGGAGTTTGACCGCTGTCTAATAACTGCTGAATGTATTCCATAAATTTAATGTTTAGTTTGTTGTTCGCAAAATTACGAATAATATATTAAACTACCAAATTTTTTTGAAATTTTTATTCTTACATTATATTTTAGGGCGATAATGTTGATATTTTACAGAAAATTGCTATCTTTGTGAAATCACAACGCTAACTATGAATACAATGAACGAAAAATATATCCTAAAGGGCTTTAATAGCGGAGAAACTTGGGCTATTGAACAGATTTTTCGTCTGTATAATAAGCGGTTAAGTTACTTTGCTTATTCAATCTTAAAAGATTCGGAGGCGGCAGAGGATATGGTTCAGGATGTTTTTGTTAAGTTGTGCACAAGTAGTATTACCTTTGATAGTGTAAATAAATTGTCGGCTTATCTTTATACTTCGGTGCGTAACAGTTCGCTAAATTTTATTAAGCATCGTGCCTATACCGATAATGAAGCTGACGATGAGATTAGGCAAATTTCAGAGGATTCGTTACTTGACAATATTGCAGAGAGTGAGGTATTATCTATTTTATTAATGACAATAGATACGTTACCTACTGAGTGTGCAAGGATAATGAAGTTACTTTGTAAGGGGTACTCTTCGGCGGAGATTGCAATAAAGTTAGGATTAGCGCCTAGTAGCGTAAGGGCTCAAAAAGCACGGGGCTTGAAGCTACTAAAAGAGCGTCTGCCCGAAAATATATACATTTTATTTATCTCTCTTTAGTCGTTTTGTAACTTCGAATTGTTATAGAAGTAAAGTGTTGATAATGCAAAAACGAGTATATAATATTATTAAGGAGTCGTCGCTTGTGGCAATCAATGTAATGCAGAGATTGTTTAACGTGTCGCCCACTGCCCCTATGGTTAAAGATAGTGAGCGTGTTAAACGATTGTCAGAGCATATTAACTCATCTCCTATAACCGATATGCTAGAGCGTTATTCATCTTTCGATGATGATAAAGCATACGAACGTCTGCGTATGCGATTAGATGGGGCAACAAAGAGTCGGAAATCTATCTCCGCACGTTTACGGTGGATATCTTCGGCGGCAGCTGCTGTTATTGCAGTTACTCTATATTTTGTTTATTCTGGCAATGAAGAGCAAAAATATTCCCCTATTTCTCAAGTTAAAGAGCCTAATATAAATATAGCAATTCCTAAAGGGAATTTTAAAGCAACAGTGATAAACGAGCAAGGGGCTGTAACTTGTCTTGATTCAACAGTTACTTCGGTAAAGGTTGGTGATAAAATTGTGGCAACTAACCTTTCAGAGAGTTCAGAGCTAAACTATAAAGCAGGTGATAGAGGGGCAGAGTCCGAGATGAACACCTTAAGGGTTGGTGGTGCAAGTGTGTATGTTGTAACCCTAAGTGATGGGAGTAGAGTTACTCTTAATGCAGGCTCGCAGTTACACTATCCATCTTATTTTAAAGGCGGGAATAGGGAAGTAACGTTGCAGGGTGAGGCTTTCTTCGAGATAGCACACAATAAAGATATGCCGTTTATAGTAAAAACCCCGCGCGAGGAGGTTCGTGTGTATGGAACAAAATTCAATGTTAAAAGTTACGATAATGGTTCGCACAGTGGTGTAACTCTTCTCTCGGGTTCGGTAGGGGTTAGTGTAGATGGCGAGAATTTACGTCTTAAGCCTAACCAGAAGTTACGATACGATTATACAGATAAAAGTGTAGCTGTTTTGGCCGTAGACGTTGATAGAGAGTTGGCGTGGCTACAAAATAATTTTGATTATTTGGATACTCCATTTATCGACGTTATTAAAGATATATCAAGATGGTACGATGTAACGATTGATATAGCTTCGGCTGAACTTATAACTCTTGATATTACCCTATCTGCTTCAAAATCTAGGGATATAGAACATATTGTTGATATTCTTTCTCGAAGTGGAGATATGTTGTTCCAAAAAACAAATAATGGCTATTTAGTTAAATATAATAGGTAAAAATTAAAAAAAATAATAAAATATAGGTTTTTTTGATGTTTTTTTAGTCATTCTACACCCCTGAGTTGTTATAATAATAAATTCATATTATTAATTTAACAACTTGTTTATGAGAAACCAATTTACTCAATCCAAATTTCAAGGGAGAGGCAAGCCGATATTATTAAGACTTTTGCTCTTAGTGTTTTTGGTCTTACCAACTTCATCATCGTTATGGGGGGCTGATCTACTGCAATTTAAAAGTGTTACTGTAAATGTTACAGATGTTTCGTTGGTCGATGCCCTTTTAGCAATTAAAGAACAGGCAAAGTGCGAACTATTCTATATCTCAAGCGATATAGATAGGGCAAAGCGTGTATCAGTACAAATTAACGATGGTAGTGTTGAAGAGGCACTCACCTTAGTACTCAAAGGTTCCGATTTAAAATTTAGCTTTAAAGATAATGCAATCGTTATTAGTAAGAGCAAAGAGAGTAATCCAGTAACACAAACACCACAACCCAAAAGGAGTGTCTTATCGATGACTGTCATCGATAAGACATCCAAAGAGCCTATCGCAGGAGCGGTTATTATTGTTGCCTCAACGGGTGCAGGTGCTATCACTGACGAGAAAGGTAAATTTTTACTTGTGGTAGATGCTGGATTATCTTACGAAATTTCATGCCTAGGATATAAGAGTTTTAAAGGGGTGGCACAGCGCGATAATCCATCAGTTATCGAACTAGAGCATGATGCTTTTATTCACGAAGATGTTGTGATTACTGGTTACCAAACAGTTAATAAACGATTATCTGCTTCGTCGGTGACTACCGTACGCCGTGAGGATATTGAGGTGCTAGGAGCAAACTCGATTGACCAGATGTTACAAGGTAAGATTGCAGGTATGAGTGTTATAAACACCTCGGGCGAGCCTAGTGCTACTCCAAAAATTCGTATTCGTGGTAACTCAACTCTTAATGGTAATAAAGCCCCTGTATGGGTGCTTGATGGTGTTATCCTTGAGCAGGCAGTACCGTTTAATGCCTCAAATATTAATAGCGACGATGCTGCCTATCTTATAGGTAACGCTATTTCGGGAATCAATCCGCAAGATATCGAGACTATCACCGTACTAAAAGATGCTTCTGCAACCGCTATCTATGGAGTAAAAGCGGCAAATGGTGTAATTGTTATCACCACACGCAAAGGAAACGTGGGTGCTCCAGTATTATCGTACAGTGGTAGTACAAATATAAAGCAACGTCCTAGTTATAATAATTTCGATTTAATGAACTCAGCCGAGCGTGTTCAGTTATCTAAAGAGATTGTTGATTCGGGTGTTCCATATTCGGCTATTCCGCACGGAGACTCTTACGAGGGTGCTCTTCACGCGTTATACACTAAGGAGATTACGCAACAGCAGTTCGATAAACTAGTAATCGATATGCAAGAGCGTAATACCGATTGGTATAAGCACCTTTTTGTTACCGAGATAAGCCAAAGTCACTCGATGAATCTATCAGGTGGAACTGAAAAGGTTAATTACTACTTCTCGGCTGGTTATACCAGCAACGGTGGAGGAGCAATAGGCTCGAACAGTAAAAATTTATCAACGTTAGCTAAGGTGAGCGTAAAGTTAAACGAGCGCATCGATTTCTCTACTCAAATTAGATATAACAACACAAAAAACCTTGGTTATAATGGTGTAAATGTTAGCGATTATGCACATAGCACATCACGAACAGTGCCTGCTTACGACGAGAATGGTGAGCGTTACTTCTACTCAATAAATAGTGCATATAGTAGCCTATACTCTCCGCAGTATAATATATTTAACGAGCTTGATGAGACAGGAAAAACTACCATACAAGATGCCTTTGGAGCTATCTTAAACTTAAATGTTAAGTTAATTAAGGGTTTAAAGTACACAGGAACTTTCTCTTACGACAGTAATAATTCGGTTGATAGAACTTGGGCTACCGATCAGTCGTATCAAGTTAGTAATATTCGTGGTTACTCTTTCAATGCTGTACCAGCTGGTACTTCGGAGTATAACGATTCTCCTCTACCTTATGGTGGAATCCTAAGTGTTGGTAACACTCGCAGTAATAACTACACCGTAAGAAATGCCATTGAGTATGGTTTAAATATCGATAGGCACGAGATATCTGCTATGGGAGGTATCGAGGCTCGTTCGAATAAGTACATAGGTTCGGGAATCTATGGTTATGGTTGGGTGCCTGAATTTGGCGATAGATTTAATCCTGCTCGTACCGAAGAGTATATCGATAAAGAGGCGAATGGCGATTTTCTTCCTAGCTTAACTAACTCGGTTACTCAAATCGCTTCGGTGTTTGGTGTGTTCTCGTATGCACTAGATGGTAAGTATATCTTTAATGCTAATATACGTTCGGATGGAGCAAATAAGTTTGGCTCTAACCCTAAATATAGATGGTTACCTACGTGGTCGGTAGCAGGAAAGTGGATATTAAGCAGCGAGGATTTTATGAAGAATATTCATTGGGTTAATCACCTGTCTGCAAGAACATCTTATGGTGTGCAAGGTAATATTCACGACGATTCGTCGCCATACCTTATCGTGCAGGTGGGAGAGCGTGATCACGATATAGGGCACGACTCGTACACAATAGAGCGTCTACCTAATCCCGACCTTAGATGGGAGAAGACAACATCGTGGAATGCCGCTGTTGATTTTACTTTGCTAAATGGTCGTATCCGTGGTTCGTATGATATGTATAATAAGTACACCGAAGATTTGATATTAAATAAATACGTAGCTACATCAAATGGTCGTTCGGTTGTTAGTATCAATGGAGGTGAGATGCGCAACTATGGTTTCGAGGGTGTTATTACTGCCGAGCTAGTGAAGCGTGAAAATTTTGGTTTCCGCTTAGGGTTAGTATTTAGTAATAATATCAACGAGATAACATTGGCAAATGGGGTTAATCCTGCTAATAATAGCGACTTAATGAGTATGCTAACAGGTAATCTTGCTCTTGAGGGCGATCCAGTAGGTACACTATACTCGTATAAGTATATGGGATTAAGTGCCGAGAATGGTTTCCCACTCTTCGAGGCGGCAGATGGCAATTTAGTTCACGGTGGAGAGCCTAGCTATATGGAGTTTGTAAATAGTGGTTCGATATATCCCGATTTATCAGGGGGAATTAATTTATCATTCACACTATTTAAAAATCTGATTGTTTCAACGCACTTTACATATAGTGTAGGTGGTGTTGGTCGTCTACCATCATATTACCAATCGAACTCGGTGTTTGATCCGCTAGAGAATGTTTCGGTTGAGGTGCAAAATAGATGGAAGAAGCCAGGCGACGAGCTAACTGCAGGAATACACCCAGCAATATATGATAAAGATATAGTAGGCGAGTTTGTGCGTGATGGGCTGATTGCATCTGAAGAGGGTAGTCTTGATATCGATTATTTCACTACACTATATAACAATAGTACAGCTCAGATTGTTTCAACAGATTTCTTGAGATTAAGTTCATTGTCGATGCAATACACAGTGCCAAAAAGTTTTACTGATAAATTAAATATTGGTTCGGCAACGGTACGATTCGAAGCTACTAATTTAGCCGTGTGGGCAAGTAAAGATTGGAATGGTTTAGATCCTGAGACAGCTAATGCTTCGATTCCATTACTACCTACCTATAACATTGGATTAAATATATCATTTTAAATAAGTATAATTTATGAAACGAAGTATAATATATATAGGAGCAGTGATGGTTTTCTTTACGCTGTTCTCTTGTGGGAAATTCTTAAAAGAGTCTTCAGACGACCTACTAATCCCTGTGGATGTGCAGCATTTTGATGCACTACTTTATGGGGAGGGCTATCCTGATCGTTATTATTACGAAAACTTAAGCTGGATTAAGCTTATGACCGACGATATTGAGTGTGATGCTCTGTTCGACGGAAATGGTTGGACCACCGATTTTGATGTGTTAAGCGCAGGCGAAGGGCGACAAGCATACGCTTGGTATGGTAATATCGAAGAGAGGCTTTTAGATAATGGTTACGGCTCGATATACTCTAAGATACTAGGTTGTAATACTGTTATTCAAGGGCTACTTGAGATGGAGCAGGTATCGGAGGAGGATAAAGGGCTTTACAATCACGTTTTGCAGGCGGCTTATACGCTAAGAGCATACTACTATTTTACTCTTGTTAATCTGTATGCTTTACCGTATAGTAAAGAGAATATTAACGAACTAGGTGTAATACTACGACTGACTCCTGATTTAACACTTGAAGAGTTTGAGCGTTCGACAATAGGTGAAGTATATGCGCAAATTAATACCGATATTAAAATGGCGTTAGAGTATAGCGAAACAGCTACACCAGTATCTACTAAAGCACTTATAGGTAAGTCAGCAACTCAATTTATGGCCGTTAGAGCTGCCCTGTTTCAAGAGAATTGGGAAGTGGTTATTACTATGGGCGAGAAAGTAATGCTTGAGAATAGACGTATATACGATTTGAATGCAGCCGATAAAAGTGGATTTGGCGATGATGATAACGAGGATGGGTTTGCGATACTTAATCCCGAGTTTGGTGAGGTGTTATTTATGACAGCTAAGACATCAGTTAGTAGAGGTAATAACTACGAGTATCTATCAACAAGTAAAATATGGGGATACGGATTTATAACATCTAAGAGTAGCGATAATGCACTTGTCAAGAGTTACAGCAGTGATGATTTGCGTTTACAAGCATATTACTCAACTGATGCGGATAACTACCCACTTAAATATTTTGTAAACACAGACGTTAGCCGTTACGGATTTATGATTAATTGGCGAAATGTTGAGGTGCTTCTTAGTTTAGCCGAGGCTTATGCGCAGCGTGATGGCGTGAGCGAAGAGTCTATCGAGTGGTTAAATGCTCTTAGGGTTAATCGTATTGATGCTGCAACATACGTACCATTTACAACGGCAGATTTTGCTAGTAAAGAGGCTCTTTTGTCAGAGATATATGCTGAACGTCGTCGCGAGCTATCATACGAAGAGAATATTCGTTGGTGGGATCTTCGTAGACAGGGTATGCCCGAGTTGATTCACTATTTAAAAGATTCTCCTAGTCCAGCCGTGGAGTATAAACTTGAGGCAAAAGGTAAAAACTATGTTCTTCCTATTCCTCAGTCGGAAACTAACTATAATAGTGTAGTTACGCAAAATCCACGTGATTTTGATACGGAACAATAATATTAATTGATAAATAATTAGATTATGAATAGAATAATTATAGCTGTTGTAGCAATTTTAGCTGTCTCATTAAGCGGATGTAGTAAAGATGAGCTGGTTGTAGACTACGATTTGGCAGCACAAGAGTACGAACTGCCTCGAGGTGAGAGCGGTTCGGTAGAGGAGCGTATATACGAGTATCACCAAAAGTATGGTACTTATATACTTTACGATTTTACCGACGAAGATATCTATCCGCAATGGACAAAAGATTGGAATATGTTCTACACTAAAGCCGACCCAGGAGCAGATAATAAGAATATCGAGCGAATTCTTGATATTCTCGACAAGGCGATATTTAGTAAATATGATGCCGAATTTATCCGTAGCACCTTCCCTTATAGGGTGTTCTTGACAGATAAACTCTTAGATAAAGAGAGTGAGGATGATCCCGATGATGATGGTGATTATGTTCTGTCTAACGAGGAGAATTCAATGGCTTTAGCATACGTTTCGGCTCGTGGAGATGATTTGAGCGAGTCTGATTGGTCGAGATATGAGGTGGATTTAGTTGCTATGTACACCGTATTCTACTATAATGCTATGCCAGTAAAACCTGCGGCATTTGTGGCGTCTAGGCATCAGAGTATACTTCTTCCTAGAGTATCCGACCCGGAGGGTGTATATGAAACGGTATACCATTCGGCATATATGGTAGGGCACGTAAGAGGTCAAATGGGTTATTATGGGCCTAACTATCTAACCCCAAAAGAGGCTGATGATTATGGTGCATTCGTAGCTTTCTTAACAGGTGAGCCTGCAACAAAAATTATGGATGTGATAGCACGCTTCCCGTTAGTAAAAGCACGTGTGCTACAACTTTATTCATTCCTAGTGAACGAACTAAATCTTGATGTTGTAGGTACGCAGAATACAAATGTACCCGACGATAAATTGCCAGCAGGATATTTTGATAACCTATAAGTTGAGATATATAATAACATTAAAAATATGAAAAAAATAATTTTAGCTGCCTTTTCGGTAGTATTACTTCTCTCGTGCGAAAAGTCTGAGGGGCCAACTTACGATATAGTAGGTAAGTGGAGTGGTGGAGATGGCGAAAAGGTCTACCTAGGCGATTCCGACATTAAAACTAAAGAGTCGAACTACATTGATTCGGCAGTGGTGAAAAATGGTGAATTTGTTATAGCAGGTAAATTGACCGATATTACAACATCTAATATAATTACTAAGTATGGGCAGCAGAAGTTTTTACTAAGCGACGAATTGACCATAGTAGATATTAAGGTAAAAGAGACCGAGTCGCGAAGAGGTGGAACTATTAAGATAGCACAAATCGAGGTCACTGGAGGTGTCGAGCAGCAGTTATATACCGACTATAACAGTGCAAAAATGACAGGTGCAATGGGTATGATGCTAATGGCTCTTGCTATGCCAAAGGCATTGGAGGAGAATAATAAGGCTAAGCAAGACTCTCTTACTGATGTTTATGTGCAAACGCAGGAGATGATGAAAAGTAGGATTGATAGTGTATATCTAAATAATCTTGATACATATATGGCGGCATACGTTATATATGACACCTACTCGGGCGATAAAACTTACAAGGAGCTTATGGCGGATTATGGTAAACTTTCTGAGAGGGTTCGTAACTCGTTTATGGGAGTTAATCTTCTAAAGAAATTAGATCAGATAAAAGCTACTTCGGTAGGCGAGAAAGCACCCGATTTTACAGCTCCTAACCCCGAGGGGAAAGAGATTTCACTCTCATCACTAAAGGGTAAATATGTATTAATAGATTTCTGGGCATCGTGGTGTGGTCCTTGTATAGCCGAACTGCCAAATGTTAAGAGTGTTTATAAGGATTACAAAGATAGAGGTTTCGAGATTGTCTCTATATCACTAGACGAAGATAGAGAGAGATGGTTAAAGTCGGCTAAAGATCACGGCATTAATTGGATTAATATCTCGAATGTAGCAGGTTGGAATTGCCCAATTGCTAAGGCATATAATGTAACAGGTATTCCAGCTATGTTCTTAATATCTCCTGATGGGGTGGTTCTGTCTAGCGACCTAAGAGGCGAAAAACTAAGAGAACAAGTTAGCAAAAATATCAAGTAACCGCCTTTTTTAGGAACAATTAACTGCAAAGCTAAATTTACCCCCATTTTTGAGAATTTCCTCGGAAATGGGGGTAATATATTGCAAATCGCACAATATGTGGAATTTAGAAGTAGCGGGTGATGTCATCAACTGTCTTCCGTGGGGTTGGTTTTGGTTGCTCGTCTGGATAGCCAAACGTGACAATAGCTGCTACTGTCTCCTCTTCGGGGATATTTAGTATCTGCGCTATCGCTTTGTCGTCTATAACGCCAAAAATGCAACTGCCTACCCCGTAGTTGTGTGCCGCTAAGCAGAATGTTTGGCACGCTATCCCCGCATCGAACATCTCCCATTCGTTTGCCTTGCTTGTAGCGTAGTCGGCATCATCAACCTTACCACTCTTAGCAGCACTTAATGTGCCGCTTTTACCCTTTACGTATGAAAGAACCATTACTCCTGGGGCATTATTAAGAGTGCCTATGTTATAAGCAAATCCCAGCACACCCTTGTCTGCTATCTGCTTAATAAGTTCAGGGTTATCCACCACTGTGTAACGTGCAATCTGAAAATTTGCCCACGATGGCGACCAACGAGCAGCATCTACTATCTGCTCCATAGTTTCACGAGATACCCTCTCGTTTTTGTACTTTCGAACGCTTCTGCGCTCTTTAATCATCTCAATTGCTTCCATAAATTTATATTTTTAGAGGTTTACTATTACAAGAGTCTGAAAAAAATATATGCCTTACTAGACAGCTGATATTCAAAACACAGGTTAATAATTTCTTATCAATAATTTTGCCTCACTTATCAGCAAAGGTAAAAATAATATACCACTTATAAAAGAAAAGAGCTACAAAAATCAGATAACCGATTTTCGTAGCTCTTTTTTATTCTGTAGCAAACTATCTGCTATAATTTGGTGCTTCGCGAGTGATTGTCACATCGTGTGGGTGGCTCTCGTGGATTCCCGAAGAGGTTATGCGAATAAATTTCGCCCCCTTGAGTGCCTCAATCGTAGGAGCACCACAGTATCCCATTCCTGCACGTAGACCACCAATTATTTGATACATCACCTCGGCAAGAGTACCCTTATATGGGACACGAGCAGCGATACCCTCAGGAACTAGTTTCTTGACATCGTCCTCGTCGCCTTGGAAATATCTATCTTTCGACCCCTTCTGCATAGCCTCAAGCGAGCCCATTCCACGGTAGGTTTTGAATTTTCTGCCTTCGTATATTATTGTCTCACCTGGCGACTCCTCAACCCCTGCGAACATCGACCCTGCCATTACCGAATCTGCTCCTGCTGCTATTGCCTTAACAAAATCTCCTGTGTATCGGATACCTCCGTCAGCAATTACAGGTACACCTGTTCCACGAAGAGCACGTGCAACCTCATATACAGCATATAGTTGAGGTACACCTACACCTGCAATTACACGTGTTGTACAGATAGAGCCAGGACCTATTCCAACTTTTACTGCATCGGCACCAGCCTCGGCTAGCATCATCGCAGCCTCAGGGGTAGCAATGTTACCAACCACAACATCAAGATCTGTATAACGCTCTTTTACCCTCTTTAGCATCTCTATTACGCCACGAGAGTGCCCGTGAGCAGTATCGATAACAATAGCATCAGCACCTGCGTTATATAGAGCCTCTATACGCTCCATTGTATCGCCTGTTACTCCTACTCCTGCGGCTACTCGCAATCTTCCTTTCGAATCTTTACAAGCACCAGGATTAGTTATTACCTTCATTATATCTTTATAGGTGATAAGACCAACTAGATTGTTCTCGTCATCTATTACAGGTAATTTCTCTATTTTGTTTTCGCTAAGTATGGCAGAGGCGTTAGCTATCTCCGAACGATTAATCGTAATTAGATTATCTTTAGTCATAATATCTGCGATAGCGCGCGACATATCTCTTTGGAATCGTAAATCACGATTGGTAACTATACCTATTAATTTTTTATCCTCAACAACAGGAATACCTCCAATTTTATACTCTTTCATCATCGAAAGAGCATCAGATACATTCTTATCTTTTGTGATAGTTACAGGGTCGTAAATCATACCATTCTCGGCACGCTTAACTCTACGAACCTCGGCTGCTTGAGCCTCGATTGACATATTTTTGTGAATTACTCCTATTCCTCCATTGCGGGCAATGGCAATAGCGGTGCTCGACTCGGTAACAGTATCCATTGCTGCCGACACAACAGGTGTGTTGAGCTTTATATTACGTGAAAAGTTTGATGCTATACTTACATCCTTAGGAAGTACCTCCGAATAAGCGGGTATCAAAAGCACATCATCGAAGGTTAAACCTTCGCCTTTTAATTTCTCTGTTTCGAACGACATAATTTACCAATATTAAAATTTCGGCAAAGTTAATACATTTTTTCCAATAATTAGCTATTATGGGTCTAAAAAAGTAGTTTTTTTTGTTGTGTGGCACTTTTTATTATTATTGTCCGGGGAAATTGCGGATCGAATTTATGCACGTCATAGCTACCCTAAAACACACCATATAAAGTACACTCGTACTACGCAGGTGTGTTTTAGGGCACCTCTAACGCACCTAAATCCGATTTTGGGTAGACCGCAAATGCAGGGGGTTAAAAAATCAATAAAAATAATTTTCCAAGCCCCCTATTTCAAAATTGTTCGTAAAAGCCTATTGTTTTGTAAGTTATACAAATTTTTGATTTTTTCGTCGGACACTAATAACTTTTTATCAAAAAAAATGCTCTAAATAATAAAGTTTATCTATCTTTGCACACGAAAATTTGTATTATTGATATGATAAGTTTTGGAAGTGATAACCATTCGGGCATAGATTACCGAATTATGAGGGCCATTGAGAAGGCTAATCAGCAGCACGATATAGCGTATGGTGATGATAGCTATACTGCTCGTGCCGAAGAGCTGTTCGACGAGCTTTTTGGGGTGAAAGTTGCGACCTATTTTATGTTCAACGGGACAGGATGTAATGTTACAATCCTAAAGAGCATAACTCGTTCGTTTCACTCTATTATATGTGCTGATAGTGCACATATCAACTGCGACGAGTGTGGTGCTCCCGAGAGTCACACTGGTTGTAAGGTAATAGCTATATCTACTCCAGATGGTAAGCTAACTCCTGAACTTGTGATGCCATACCTTGTTGGATTTGGCGAATGTCATCACTCTCAGCCCAAAGTTATATCTATCTCGCAGACAACCGAGAGGGGAGGGGTTTATACTCAAAGCGAAATATCTGCGCTGGCTCGGTTGGCTCACAGTCACGATATGTATCTACACCTAGACGGAGCACGTATTGCCAATGGTGTGGTTGCAACAGGTGGTGATATCCGTGCAATTACCGTAGAGGCAGGTGTGGATGTGCTCTCTTTTGGTGGTACAAAAAATGGAATGATGTTAGGCGAGGCAGCTATATTTTTTAATAGGCAGCTAGCCGAAAATTTTAAATACGAACGCAAACAGGCTATGCAGCTATATTCGAAAATGAGATTTGTAGCGGCACAATTCTGTGAGTACCTAAATGATGGCTTGTGGTTAGAGTTGGCAAGCAAGGCAAACAGTATGGCTAGCTATTTTGCTAGTCGATTAGAGGAGATTGATTGTGTTACCCTTACCCAAAAGGTCGAGGCTAATGCGCTCTTTGTCTCGATTGCTAAACCTCTGCGTGAGGCGCTACGAGAGAGATATTTCTTTTATGATTGGGAACCAAGTAGGGATGAAATACGATTAATGTGTTCGTTTGATACAACAAAAGAGCATATTGATGAGTTTATCAATTACATTAATGAGATAAAATAGAGTAATGACACCAAACGAAATTTTAAAGATAGAGAGCGATATTGTCGATACTATGCGCAATATATTCGATCCAGAGATACCAGTTAATATCTACGATTTAGGCTTAATATACGAGGTAGATGTAGAACCAAGTGGCGAGGCAAATATTTTAATGACTCTAACAGCTCCAAACTGCCCAATGGCAGAGGAGTTGGTTATGCAGGTTAATGATATGACAAAGATGGTTAAGGGTGTAACGGCAGTAAATGTAACACTTACATTCGAGCCAGCTTGGGATAGAAGTCGTATGAGCGAAGAGGCGCTATTGGAGTTGGGACTCCTTTAAGATTCGGGCAACTATATAGTCGTCCCTTAAAAAGGTGGTTAGAGTTTTCGGGATTTATGCTGAGTAGTTTTTTGCTCTATCTATT
>CAYJHM010000035.1:0-14526 GCA_964369935.1 uncultured Rikenellaceae bacterium | reverse complement strand
TTCCGTCTGCACCACTTACTTTATGGTTCAAGCGTAGCCTTGTAGTTTGTGGGTTGTTAATAGCCGTAGGTGGATTTAGTTACGGAAATTTTAACCTGAGTTTTGGATAAGAAATAGTTTAAATCGCTTATAACCAAGACAATAAATCATCACAAACAGACTTTTTTTAGTGTAGTTCAGTTTCTGTGCGTTATTGTAAAAGCGAAGCGGAGCGCACTTTATGTGCGTGAGCATCGTATTTTGCAATAAGGTAATGAAAATGAGCTGCAATAAAGAAAGTATGACTGTTTCTTATCCAAAACTCAGGTTAATAGTTAAAATTACTAAAAAGTTGGTAGAAATTTAAAGCTCCAAGCTTAACTAAAATATTTACAAACAAATAGTTAAACCTTTTTAAGGGACGACTAATTACATTAAACAAACAAGTATGAAGAAATTTACGATTTTGGCTGCTGCTGTTACAATGTTAATGGCTCAATCGTGTGCTACAATTTTTTCGGGTTCAACCGCTACCGTAACAATCAATTCGAATTTAGACACAGCGGAAAAATTGACAGTTGATAACTACACCTATCACAATGTTGAGTTCCCTTTAGTGTTAAAGGTTAGACGAGGATTTAACTCTACCTTTGTGGTGAGCGAGACAGAGGGTTATGATGATGCGCAGATTGTTATCGACAAGAATTTTAATGCTACTACCCTGCTAAACATTCTATTGGGAGGTATAATTGGTATGGGTATTGATGCCATATCTGGTGCAATGACTAAACCTAGCTACCCATTCTACGAGTTACACTTCGAAAAGAGTGAGTAATAATATAAGATAATAAATGGCTGATAAAAATTAAATTTATCAGCCATTTTTTTGTAATAACAGAAAGTTTCGCTATATTTGCGTTTTAAAAAGTGTATAATATTAAAATTAAGATAAAATGAGCAAGAAAATGAATCAGCAGGAAGAGCCTGATGTACAGATTGAGAGCGCTATTAACAAAAGCGAGCAGTTTATTGAAAAGAATAGTAAGAAGATGCTTTTAGCACTATGTATTGCTGTCCTTGCAATGGGTGGTTACTTTGGCTATACACATCTGATAAGTGCTCCTAAGGAGGCGAAAGCTGTTGAGGCGATTTATCAAGCAGAGCAGCAATTTGCAAAGGGCGAGTATGCTCTAGCTCTTAACGGAGATGACAATTTCGATGGCTTTTTATCTGTTGCTAACGACTTTTCGGGCACTAGTGCAGGAAATATTGCTAACCACTACGCAGGTATCTGCAAACTTAAAAGTGGCGATTACAAGGGTGCCATCTCTGAGTTCGAGAAGTACAAAAAAGTAACCACTAAAGAGGCGGGTATGATTAACGCTCAAAATAGGGGCTTAATTGGCGATGCTTACCTTCAACTTAACGACAAAGCATCTGCTATGAAGTACTACCAGCTAGCAGTTGAGGAGTCGGATAACGAATTAACAGCTCCTTACTTCCTATTCAAACTAGGTGGGTTATATAAGGCAGAGGGCAACAAAGCTAAAGCGTTAGAGTGCTACGAGACAATCAAAAATAAGTATATCTCTTCGATTCAGGCACGTGACATTGATAAATATATTGGAACACTAAAATAGTAGTGCTACAAAATTAATAAAAATATAGATTGAAATTAAGGGGTTGCATCAAATGATGACAACCCTTTTTAAAAAATATAATTATGGCAACAAAGAAAAAGAATCTATCAAATTTCGAATTTGAAGTACCAAAAATTACTGATGCAACGATTGGTGTTGTAGCTGCGAGTTGGAACTCGGTAGTTACCGATGCTCTTCTAAAGGGTGCTGTTGAACTACTAGAGGAGAATGGCGTTGAGAATATTATAACTAAACGTGTTCCTGGTGCTTACGAGCTAACATTTGCTGCGCACTCGATGTGCGAGAACTTAGATGTTGATGCTGTGATAGTGCTTGGCGCTATTGTTAAGGGCGAGACCCCTCACTTTGATTTTATCTCTCAAGGGGTAACACAAGGAATTAATAGCGTGGCACTTAATCACTCTATTCCAGTAATTTTCGGTGTTCTTACAACCGATAATATGGAACAGGCTCTTGAGCGTGCAGGCGGTAAGCACGGTAACAAGGGTGCTGAGGCGGCGGCTACTGCTCTTTCGATGATTGAGTTTAATCGTGAAATGGAGGATATGTTCTACGAAAACGAGGATGCCGATATGGAGCTATACTCAATGTTTGAAGATACCCTCTTCGCTGAAGAGGAGAAACCTAAGACAAATAAAAAGAGTAATAAGAAGTTGAACTAATTACGAGCTATGAATCTTCTACTTATAACTCCACCACTAGTACAGATAAATACCCCTTACCCTGCCACTACGCAGCTAAAGGGGTATATCGACTCGTTGGGTGGTGATATAGTGTGTTCACAAAAGGATTTAAGTATCGAGTTAGTTGATAAAATTTATAGCCGTAAATTCCTTGAACCGCTATTTAGTGATGCCTTTAATAACGAGAAACTAACAGAGAGGGCTAAAGGTGTGGCGGCTAACCGAGATAGATATCTTTCTACGGTAGATAGTGTAGTATCGTTTCTGCGAGGTAACGACACTACCCTTGCTGCACGAATAGCTACGGGCGATTTTTTACCTGAAGCAGCACGTTTCCGCAAGGTTGATGATAGCGAGATGGAGTGGGCATTTGGCACAACTGGTGTGGCCGATAAGGCTCGCCATTACGCCTCGCTTTATATGATAGACCTAGCCGACTTTATATGCGACACAACAGGGGGTAACTTTGCACTTATACGTTATGGCGAGCAGTTAGCACTATCGCTCCCTATCTTCGAATATATGCAGAGGGCACTTGATAAACCCTTATCAGTGGTTGATACCACAATGATTGAAATACTTAAAGGTTATATCAAGAGCGAGAACCCAGATATAATAGGTTTTACAATTCCGTTCCCAGGTACTCTTTACGGTGCTCTGCGTTGTGCGGCCTATATTAAAGCAAACCACCCTAACATAAAAGTTGTATTTGGTGGTGGTTACGTAAATACCGAGCTTAGAACTATAACAGACACCCAAATTTTCAACTATATCGATTATTTGCTATATGATGATGGCGAGTTACCGCTTGCTACCCTGATAGAGCATATAAATGGCGAACGCCCAATCGAGCAGGTTGTAAGGTGTAAATATATTAATAGCCAAGGCGAGATTACCTCTTCGACTAAGTGGGAGGATAATATCCCATTTGGCGAACTACCTGCCCCAACCTACGAGGGGTTACCGTTTGATAAATATATATCAATTATCGAACTTACTAACCCTATGCATAAGCTATGGAGCGACGGTAGATGGAATAAATTAACGGTGGCTCACGGCTGCTACTGGGCTCGTTGCACCTTCTGCGATACGATGCTCGATTATATCTCGAGATACGATGCTCCTAACGCATCTATTGTGGTAGATAGGATGGAGAGTATCATCGCACAAACAGGAGTTTCGGGCTTTCACTTCACCGACGAAGCTCTCCCACCTAAACTATTAGGCGAGATAGCTACCGAGATAATAAAGAGAGGATTAACCGTCTCATATTGGGGGAATATCCGTTTTGAAAGGGGCTTTAACCGTGAGTTATGCGAGCTACTAGCCTCGTCGGGCTGTATAGCTGTTTCGGGCGGTTTAGAGGTTGCCTCGAACAGAGTTTTAAAAATGATAAATAAGGGTGTGACTATCGAAACAGCTGCAACTGTTGCGCACTATATGACCTCATCAGGTATAATGGTTCACGCATATCTGATGTACGGATTCCCAACTCAAACATTTCAAGAGAGTATCGACTCGCTAGAGATAGTGCGTCAGATGTTCGAAGAGGGGTTGATTCAGTCGGCTTTTTGGCACCAATACACAATGACTATACACTCGAAGAGCGGCTGCGAGCCTCATCTTTTTGGAGCCTCAAGGGAGAGCATCGACCTTAATCCTTTTGCCAATAATGGTGTTAAACACACCTGCGAGGTGGAGAAGTTTGATATGCGCAAACTAGGCGATATACTCTACAAAGCAACCTACAACTATATGCTAGGAAATGGTTATGATATATCACTTAAAAATTGGTTCGAGAGTAAAAGTGCTGTTCCAAAGGTAGCCCCTAACTATATATATAAAATTATTGATAAATTAGAGTAGCTATGATTAAAGGAGTTATAGTATCTATCTGTTTCGTTACTGTTTGGTTAATTAATGGCTGCGCACCTCAACTTAAAGGAGCAAGGGGCAGTTCTACAATTATCGAGAATAGCGAAAATATTGTCTCCGAGGCTACACTCCTACGTATAGCCACCAAAGAGGGGTACCGTATAATGGAGGTTGTAAATCCGTGGGACACCACTAAACTATTCCAACGATACATATTAATTGATAGAGAGGCTACTATACCTGAAAATCTTCCTGTGGGCGAAATTATTCGTACCCCCGTAGATAAGTTGATAGCATTTACTGCAATAGATATTGGTTCGTTAGCAGCCCTAGGGGCTCTTGATAAGGTTGTTGGTGTGTGCGAAGCAGAATATATTCAGTCGAAGAGCATACAAGAGGGTATATCGTCGGGTAAAATTGCCGACTTGGGTTCGTACTTATCTCCCAATATCGAGAGGCTTTTAAGCTCTGATGCCGAGACAATAATAGCCACACCCTACGAAGGGCGTAACTACGGCGCAATTACCGAGGTGGGAATCACTATCTCTGAGTGCGCTAGCTACCTCGAAAATACACCCCTTGGGCGTGCTGAGTGGATTAGATTCTATGGCGAACTATTGGGCTATCACAGTAAAGCCGATTCGATATACAACAGTACCGCTAATCGCTACAATAGTGTTGCTAGGATGATTAAAGAGAGTATTAATAGAACTCCAAAACTTCTACCCGAGAAGAGGTACGGGCAAGCGTGGTTCGTTGCCGCAGGCGACAGCTACAAGGCTATGCTATACCGAGCAGCAGGGGCTAACTACCCGTGGAGCAGCGACCGAAGTGGCACAACCATATCACTATCATTTGAGGAGGTCTACACAAAGGCGCACGATGCCGATGTGTGGATATTTGGTTATTGTAAAGAGCAGGGCGATATGACCCTAGCCGAATTATCATCCGAGCACCCATCATACAGCGAATTCAAAGCCTTTAAAGAGGGCGAGGTTTATGCTAGCAACACCCAAAATGTTCCGTTTTATGAGGAGTCGCCTTTACGTCCCGATTTACTACTTATGGACATAGCAAAAATCCTTCACCCCGAACAGTTTAAAGAGCACACATTTAGATACTACAAAAGATTAAACAAAGAGTAATGAGCAAACGAGATATATCACTATTTATAACCTTTGCATTGGCAGTAGTTGTACTATTTATAGCAAATTTGATATTTGGCGCTATAAGTATCCCTCTATCCGACATAGCAGAGCTACTATTTGGCGATAAAAGCAGTACAGATAGGGTGAACGAGGTTATAGTGCTATCGTCACGCCTTCCTGCTGCCGTAACAGCACTTTTAGCAGGTTGTGCACTAGCTGCTAGTGGGCTATTGTTACAAACACTCTTTAATAATCCACTTGCAAGCCCCTCAATATTGGGTGTAAGTTCAGGAGCAGGTGTTGGTGTTGCTATTGTCACCCTTGCTTTAGGTGGAGCCATTAGCGAATTAGGCCTATATGGACATATTGCCAAGCTGGTAGGTGCATTTATTGGTGCAGCTGCTGTTTTGGGGTTAATTATAGCCTTTTCGGTACGTATAAAGAGCAATGTTATGCTGCTAGTGGTGGGTATAATGATTGGTTATATCGCTTCTTCTGCCATCACAATGCTAAATTTTCAGGCCGAATCTAAGGGGGTCGTATCATTTATCATCTGGGGAATGGGCGACTTCACCAATGTAGGTAGTAATAACCTAGGATATTTCTCGCTCTTCGCACTTTTAGGAGTAGCAATCTCGCTCTTACTAATTAAACCCTTAAATGCCCTATTACTAGGCGAAAAATATTCAGAGAACCTAGGCGTAAATATTCGTCGTATAAGAATAACTATATTAGGTGTAACGGGCATATTAACAGCCGTAGTGACTGCCTTTTGTGGACCAATTTCGTTTATAGGCTTAGCTGTTCCACACATAGCACGACTGCTACTACGTAGCTCGGCACACGGGAAACTACTACCCGCTTCATTACTTATAGGCGCATCAGTGGCTCTTTTATGCAACCTATTAACGGTGGTACTATTTAAAGGGGCAATCATACCGTTGAATGCTATAACCCCACTAATAGGTGCACCAGTAATTATCTATGTAATAATAAATCAAAAGAGGCTATCTTACTTCAATTAACCGAGCTAATTCGCAAAACTCTAGTTCAAGAAGGCTTTCCCATAAGCACGTCATCTGCGGCACTTTGGGCTGCATTTAAAACAAAATATTACCCCCATTTTTGAGAATTCTCTCAAAAATGGGGGTAAATCTTAGCTTAGCGAATTAGCCTATTTCCCTAGAGCTATCTCTAGAGTATCTTTTGTAACCTCTCCTACAAACCTTACACATTGAGCCATATGTTCGGGAGTGCCTTTAACCATTCCTCTGGTTAAAACCTTGCAGCAGGTTACTTTATTGCGATTTACAAACCTTTGGTGCACTTCGCGACTACGTGCCATAGCCTCTTTTACCCTTGGGTCGCCTGGTTCGGTTCTGCCATATAGATAGCCCATTGCCATTACCGCTCCACTTACTGCGCCACACAAGCACTGTGCCCCTCCTATGCCAACAGGGAATCCCGATGCCATTGCAATAGCTTTAGGGTCGTACTCTACCTCTAGAGCATCTAGTACCCCTTTTACTACCGCCTCTGAACAGAAGAATTTTCCGTCACGATAGTAACTCTCTGCTATCTCGGCTGTTCTTTCAATCTCTTGAACTGTTAATTGTTTCATATACCATCTCTAAATTATCTGTAAAATCAGATAACGAATCTAACTACGAAAGTATTGCGTTAAACAAGAATCCAGAGATTATAATAAACAGCGCAACTGTTCCGAAGAATATAGCTATCAATCTCCAAGTCATCACCTTTTTAAGCAGTGTAGCCTCAGGTAGAGATAGTCCAACCATCGACATCATAAAGGCAATTGCAGTACCGATAGGTACACCTTTAGCTACTAATACTTGAATAACTGGTACTATACCTGCTGCATTTCCATACATAGGAACAGCTATTAATACAGCTAACGGTACACTATACCACTTATCTGTTGATAGATACTCGGCAAAGAACTCCTCAGGTACATATCCGTGAATTGCTGCACCTATACCGATTCCGATAAGAATATATATTAATACTCCTTTTACTATACCCCACGAATCGCGAATAATCGAAGGTAGACGATCTTTAAATGGAATTTTTTCGGCTTGCCACTTAGCACTCTCTGCCTGCGACTGTTTCTGTATCTCGATAACCCACGGGCTAAGGAAACGCTCTAATTTAAAGACAGATAGAACCCATCCTCCGATAACTCCTAGTAATATACCACTTGCTACATACACCAAAGTTGTCTCAACACCGAAACTACCTAAGAACAGTGCTATTGCCACCTCGTTTACTAAAGGCGAGGTAATCAAAAAGGCAAATGTTACACCTAGAGGGATACCCCCCTTAACAAAACCAATAAATAACGGTATCGACGAACAGCTACAAAATGGAGTAATTGCCCCAAATATCGCTGCAAATAGATATTGAAATCCATATAGCTTACGTGTAGTTAAAAAGGTTCTTAACCTATCAATCGGGAAGTAAGCATTGATTATACCCATTAAACTACTAATAAAGAATAGTAGTATAATAATCTTTATCGAGTCGTAAAAGAAAAAGTTTACTGCTTTACCTAGATGAGCCTCAGGCGATAAGCCAAAAATACCGTAAACTAACCAATCTGCAAATTGTTGAATCATAATTATATATTTTACGTTCGTAAATTGACGAACAAATATTTTAAAACTAAGGGGCTAATCTATAATGCTTTTAGCCCCATTGTATATTTAACATTTTCCACCACAGTCGCACGCTGGTAGCTGCTCTCCACGAATATCCTCGATATAGAACTTAAAGAACCTTCTCTTTATATCATCACGAATCTTTCGGAACTGACTATGAATAAACTCAGGTGAACCTGTCGCCTCGGATGGATCCTCGAAACCTAAATGTAAACGGTTAGTAACCTCTCCTGCAAATGCTGGGCAACTCTCGTTAGCCCCTCCACATACAGTGATTACATAGTCCCATTTTTGACCAAGGTATTTCTCAACACTATCCGATGTATGGTTTGATATATCAACCCCTACTTCAGACATAACCTCTACCGCCATCTGATTTAGTTTACCCGAGGCTTGTGTTCCTGCCGAATAAACCTCTAATTCGCTATCAAACGATTGAAGAAATCCGTGTGCCATTTGGCTACGACAACTGTTTCCTGTACATAGAATTAATACTCTCATTACTCTTATTCTCTTTATCTAAAAAAACCTTTTTTAGCAACCAGCAGGGCCTCAGCCACAATCGCTAACCGCCTCTTTCTTGCTTGCTGTAGTTGCTTTACCACTCTTTAGCTTATTAATTTCAGCTAAAAGCAGCTCTTTAAATTTATCAGGATTGTTACGTGCATTAGCAAACGCCATTTTTGTTAAATCGCTCTTTGTTGCACCATTATCAAGATGAAGAGCCGACCAAGTAGCCTCGTATTTATCAGCTATCTCACTATTTGCCTTATCCGATATATCAATCACCTTTAGCACTACTTTGCTATCCTTTAACCCCTCAACAACCTCTTTAGTAAGATTCTCTATTGCTAGACAAGTAACGCAACGCTTCTTAGTGTGAAAACTTAGAACCTCAACCACATCAGACGCTTTTGCAACCTTAGTAGATGTTCCTGCACTCTTACCCTCTTTTTGCCCACCTGCTCCGCACGAAACCATCAATGCTAAACAGCTTAATACTATCAATAAACGCTTCATAATATTACATATTTGAATTAATATAACCTTTTACATCATTAACAGATAGTTTCTTACCTGACGACACAACCTTCTCGTTAATTACAAGTGCTGGGAGCTTCATAACATTATACGACATAATATTCATCATATCCTCCTCTTTAATAACGTTAGCCTCAATAGCTAGCTCGCTTACCGCAGTATTAGTAGTCTCGTAAAGTGCTTTACAGCTAGCACAACCTGTTCCTAAAACCTTAATTTCCATAATGCAACTCTTTAAAATATTAATAATTGTTTGTATTTCGTAAAATAACGAACTAATTCAACAAAAAAATAGTTCGCTCCATTTCTGTTCGCAAAGTTACGAACATTTTTTTAATCTCCAAATTTTTTTGAACTTTTTTTCCATATTTTTGATAATTTTTATATTTTTCACCTAAAAAACATTATCTTTGTAGCCTAAGATAGCGTAAGCGATAGCAATTAGCAAATTAAATATATTGTGTTATGGGTGTAATTAAAGTATTTATAGTGGCAATGATATTTGCCTTTTCAGTAAAGAGCGCAGCAGCACAGGTTGAGAGTGTTGTTACTGATTTATACGGCAATATAGTTGTAGGTGTACGTATTAATAGTGGTCTGTTTGTATATGTTGATCAGTATGGAGATATACTTGATATTGAGGCAACAAGTGGTAAGGTGGAGTACTATTCTGATTTTTTCGATAGCGAGGCGGGCAAGATTCGTCGCATAGGAAATACAATGTTCTACTATAACTCTGATGTTATCGACTATAAAGCGGGGAAAATTCGCAGAATAGGAAACATCGATTTCTCGTATCATAGTTCGTTTAATGATTACGAATCGGGGAAGATATCTTCAATTGAGGGTGTTAGGTTCGAGTACTACTCATACTTCAACCGCTATGAAGAGGGTAAAATTCGCTCGATAAATAACGTTATATTTACCTATAATAATCAATTCGAGCGTTATAGCGAGGGAAAATTACGCACAATAGGGCACAACAACTATCGTTATTATAGCGATAGAGAGCGATATAGGGGCGAACTTAAATCGGGCAAGTTAGAGTTTGAACATCGTGGTATCTGGTTCTTTATCGATCGTTACGAGGCACCTCGTGTTGTTGAGGTTAGATATATCAACCCTAAACCGCACAATATACCAACCCCTAGGCCTGTGGTTAAACCTAGGCCAAACCCTAAACCAGTTGTTATACCTCGTCCACCTAAGGTTGTAGTAAAACAACCAGCTGAGCCAGTTAAGCCTTCTCGCCCTACCACAAATAATCGCCAGCAGGAGCAAGATGAGGATAAACACAAGAAGAGGGAGAGCGAGAAAAAAGATGACAACAAAACAAAACAGGAGAATAACACTCAGCAGCAGAGCACAACTAGTAATACAACTAGCAATAGGGGCAGTAGAAGTGAATAGAGATAGTATTAAATTTATAAGATGAGAAGATTTTTTTTAGTTATAGTGGTTTTAGCCTCTATTTTTGGGGTGTCGCACAGTTCAATAAGCGGTGTAAGAGTGGCATATAATATCAGTGATAGTACAACTATCGACTCTAGCTATGTTGCACCCGAGCTGTCGTATGTTGAAAAACTTGCAGTAGCAGACTCTTTAACGGGTGCGAAAGTTATTGTTAGCAAAGACAATAATATTGCTATTACACGTACAAAAGGGGCTAGTATCAACGGATATCGAATAAGGATATTTTTTGATAACTCGCAGAGTGGGCGTAGCCGTGCAATGAATGCAAAAGAGGAGTTTAGAGAGTTATTTAGCGATACTCCAGTATATATCACCTATCAGGCACCCTATTTTTATGTGTCGGTAGGCGATTTTATGACTCACCACGAGGCACTTTATATGTTACAAGCGGTAATCGAGCACTTCCCTAAGTCGTTTATCACACAACAAGAGATACCAGTAGCGGTATTTGGTTCGGTTAAACCAGAAGAGAAGTAGGCAATGGGACAGAAATATAGATTATACGAAGAGTCTACCAATGAGAGGGTTGTTAATGAGATTGTTGAGCATCTCCAACGTGGTGCAATAATGATATATCCCACCGACTCGGCCTATGCTATGGGTTGTGCGCTCAGTTCGATTAAAGCAATCAATCGAATTAAGCAACTTAAAGGCAAGAAAGACGATAATCTATCACTTATCTGTTGCACACTAAGTAATATAGCCGACTATGCAAAGGTAGACAATCAAACATTTCGATTCCTTAAAGCACATACACCTTCGCCTGTAACTTTTGTATTACAAGCATCACGAGGGGTACCAAACTCGTTCTTAGATAAGAAAAAGAGTGTTGGTGTACGTCTTCCCAACTCGAATATTGCACGTATGATAGTTTCTGCCTTGGGCGAGCCAGTAGTCTCTACCACTATTCCTTATCGCAATAATGAGGAGGAGAATATATCTGATTCGTCGCTTATATACGAGCTATATGGTGATATGGTTGATATATTTGTTGATGGTGGAGAGATATGGGGCGAGCTTACAACGGTGATTGATTTAACCACAAACGAGCCATCGATTATTCGTGAAGGTAGTTATATTTTTGATAATTTATAGATATGGATAGTAATAATACAAAAGAGAGTAGTTTTGGTAATTCAGTAGCTATTGATGGGTTAATTGTTGGAGGGGTGTTAGCCTTTTCTATGTTTTTATCGCACTTAACACGTGGCGAGCTAACATTTCTAAGTGTATTTAGTAGTATGTTATCGATATTTGGGCTACTATTTTTACCATATATATTAGCTAAACGTTATAGTGTTAGAACTAAGCCTGCTCCTTTTCCGTTTGGAAAGGCTTTCGCCTATGTAATAGCAATGTACACACTAACTGGTATTATAATAGCTCTATCCTTCTATGTTGTAACAAATCTTGATTTAAACCACTACATCGAGAGTTACAATATATTAACCGATAATAAAGACGTAGAGGGCAGCAAGCAGTTCGCTTCGTTGGTACGTTCGCCCATTAAGCTAGCTCTAAGTTACCTATTTATAATGCCATTCTTAGCTCTTATCCCATCGCTAATAGTGGCGGCGTTTGTTAAACGTAATATACATTAATTTTATGAGTGATACAAAATATATAGTAAACACAACATATATTATCTCGCCGTATATGCACGGAGGGTGGTATAAATTTATGGTCGAGAAGTTTATTCCAACCATCGAGGCAGATAGCAATTTCGGAACAGTGCGTTTTACTCGTCTACTATCAAGCGAGGAGGAGAAGCACTTCACCTACTCGTTACAGATTGATTGCAGTGAGCTATATGGTTATCACCACTACACAAAAAGTGTAATGAGCGACTACAACGAGCACGCCTCGCAGATGTTCGATACCGAGATAACACACTTTATATCGTTACTTAAAGTTATTTTATAATTCATACTGATATGTCGAAAATTGCATTAGTAACAGGAGCAACCTCGGGAATAGGCGAGGCTACGGCTCATAAATTGGCCTTAAAAGGGTACAATCTAATAATTACAGGACGTCGTGAAGAGCGATTAGAACTACTAAAAGGTAAACTACAAGAGCAAAATCCTACGCTTAAAGCTACAACCCTAGTATTTGATATTCGAGAGCGCGAGAGTGTTCATCTTGCACTTGAGAGCCTACCTAACGAGTGGCGTAACATTGATTTACTTGTAAATAATGCAGGCCTAGCTTCGGGGTTAGAACATATTGATTGTGGAAATTACGAAAATTGGGATCGAATGATTGACACCAACATTAAAGGTGTGTTAAATATTACCCAACCTATAGCCAAGATAATGGTATCACGTGGCGAGGGGCATATTATTAATGTGGGTTCAACAGCAGGGGTGCAGGTGTACGAGAATGGGGCAGTATATTGCGCCTCGAAACATGCTATGCACGCCTTATCGCAAGGTATGCGTATTGATCTACTAAAGAGCGGTATTAAGGTATCTGAAGTGCGCCCTGGAATGGTTGATACCGAGTTCTCGTTAGTGCGTTTCGATGGTGATAAATCTCGTGCCGATGGCGTTTATAATGGTCTTAAACCTCTTGTAGCCGATGATATAGCCGATGTTATTGCGTGGATAGCTACACTACCTAAACATGTTAATATTAACGACATAGAGGTTACCCCTCAAGCACAAGCAAGCTCGTACTACGTTAATCGTAACTAGAGAATGTATACAACAAACAGTAAAATGTATAACTCTATCGCAACTATTTGCCTTATCTTTGCACTGAAATAATTTATACATTAAAACTTTTATTATGCGTTTTCTAATTCCATTTATTTTTCTTGCTCTAATAGCTGGAGTAGTGATTTATATATCTAACCGATTAGGGGTAGCTTTTAATATCGCCCCTAAATGGTTATATATGATTATTGGTGGCTTACTTATAACATTCTTTGTTGTTATAGGTGTTATAATGAGCACTAATCCAACATCGGGCATTAGCCACATTATCAGCAACGCCTCAACCATTGGGTTAGGTGTTATAACACTCCTACTATTAAGTGTTGTAGCGGTTGATTTAATATCACTAGGCTATAAATTTACACCAAAAATATATGGAATTACTACCCTATCTCTCACCCTCATACTCACCATATACTCTATTGTAAATGCTGTAAATGTAAGGGTAGTTCACAAAGACATTAAGTTAAATAACCTACAACAACCTATACGTATAGCTCAACTATCCGATGTGCATTTGGGGCACTACTGGGGAAAAAATACACTCCAACGATTAGTTGATAAAGTAAAAAAGGAGAAGGTTGATGCCGTGGTAATAACAGGAGATTTGTTTGATGGTCGAGTAAATCTCAGTGCCGAAACACTTTCACCATTTAAGCAGTTGGGCGTACCTGCCTACTTTGTTTCGGGGAATCACGATTCGTACAGCGGCGAAGGCGAGATTAAAGAGCTACTTCGCATAAGTGGCGTAACGGTTCTTGATAATAAGGTAGCTGAAATAAAGGGTTTACAAATAGTGGGATTAGATTATATGCCAGCAGATATGCAGAGCGTTGATATGATGCACCACGCCCCTACAAGCACTACAACTATCGAGGATGCTCTTCCAGCTATGGGGCTAGACCCTAACCGTGCATCTATTCTGCTACATCATAATCCAATAGGTGCTAAGTATGCTAACGATAATGGTATTGGGTTATATCTTGCTGGTCACACACACGGGGGGCAGCTCTTCCCTGCTACTATTATAGCAAAATTGATGTTCGATTATAATAAGGGGCTTCATCGTTACAAAAATGGCGAGACACAAATTTATGTCTCGCAAGGAAGTGGCACATTCGGACCACCTATGCGACTAGGTACTATTAGCGAATTAACAATATTTAATCTTACTAGACAATAACCTTAACGAGCTAGGATTTTGGGTGATAAATAGTATTTTCTTAATGTATGTTTGTATAATTAAAATTAAAGCCGTACCTTTGCACCAA
>CAYJHM010000034.1:0-14528 GCA_964369935.1 uncultured Rikenellaceae bacterium | reverse complement strand
TATTTAGGAAGAATCCGATATCTATCACATTAAGCGATAGGATGAATTTAATTAATTCACCCACAGCACTTTTTCTATTGAGTAGAGGGAAAGCTGCCACTAAGGATTGGAATCCAACCAATATATTTGAAGAGAAACAGAATGATACAGCGGATATATTGTTTCATAGCGGAACAGAATTTCAACTATTAGATATTAAAACAAGAAATATATCAAAAAAAGCACAAGCACCAAATATTATATCTGCGTATAAATTGGCGCAAATGTGTGCATTGATGATAGATAACGAAGAATACGATACTATAAGTATAAATTATGTAGAGATTGATTGGGTAGCAGATAATGAAATATTGATTTGTAAAAATGCTCATTTTGCAAGTTTATTTAATTTACACCCCGAGGAGCTCTATATTAATTGGGCTGCAGCAATGCAGATACAGTTTCACGTGTGCGAACTTGAGCAATCTTATAGTGGTAGTCGCCAAGAGTGGGCGAGGGATTATTTAAGGGTCTTTGTTTTGAGTGCAGAAAGAAGATGTGAAGTAATGTATCAAAAATATGTGGTGCCGTTTAAAAAGTATATATCATCTTTGTAGAATCAAAATAATTTCATTACTTTTGTGAGGTATAATCGAAAATTGGATTTTATGGCAAAGAAATATGGGTATCAGGGCTTTGTAGAGAGCGATTTAGCTGCTGTGAAGCAGCGTTGTGCTGATATTCTATCTGTTGATAGAGAGGGTAAAAAATCAGACTATGTAAACTATCTACTTTCGGGTGGAGGTAAGTTTATTAGGCCTGTTATTACACTCCTTTCGGCTGCTTTATATGGTGAGGTTAATAGTGCGACTATCAGTTGTGCGGCAGTATTAGAACTTACGCATAATGCGTCGCTTATTCACGATGATGTGGTTGATGATGCTTACCTTAGACGTGATAGGCACTCGATGAATGCTCTGTGGCACTCTAAACGTTCGGTTCTTGTGGGCGATTATGTGCTATCTAGGGCTATCCGTGCAGCTTTAACCGATAATATAGCTTATGCTATTGAGGATATTGCTGGTGTTATTGAGCAGATGAGTATGGGCGAGATAGAGCAGATAGATGCTACTTTGAAACTAGATATGACAGAGGAGCGTTACTATAATGTTATTAGAAGTAAAACAGCCTATCTGATAGGGTGTGCTGCAAAATTAGGTGCTCGTTCGGTAGGTGCTGATAGCGAAAATTGTGCTGTTATGGAGCAGCTAGGGCAGCTTATTGGTATGATGTTTCAGATAACCGATGATATACTCGATTTAACAGGTAGTAGCACAGGTAAACGATTAGCTAACGATATAAAAGAGAGGAAAATAACTCTACCACTTATTTATGCATTTAAAAGGGCTGATAAAAAAGAGTCGGCTAAAATAATGGCTATTTTACGTAGTCGTAAAGATGCTAATAAGGATGTTGCTGATGTAGTGAATTTTATTGTTAAAAATGGAGGTGTAGATGCTGCACGTGATAGGGTAGCGCAGTTTCGTGAAGAGGCAATGAAGATATTAATGAGTCTCGATAAGTCGGCAGCGCATGATGCAATGGTTGAGTTTATAGAGCATATTTCAAATAGAGAGAGATAAAAAGTAATATTATGATGAAGATAGGTTTTGCCTCAGACCATGCAGGTTTTGAGATGAAGAGTTTATTGATTGGTTACATCGAGTCGTTAGGCTATGAGTTTGTAGATTATGGTTGTCACTCAACCGCAAGTGTAGATTATCCTGAGTTTGCACATAAGCTTGCTAGCGGTATCGAGCAGGGTGAGTGCGAATTGGGTATTGCCTTGTGTGGTAGTGCTAATGGTATAACTATGAGTTTAAATAAACATCAAACAATCAGGGCGGCTATTGCTTGGAAACCAGTTATCGCTTCGTTGGCAAGAGAGCATAATGATGCTAATGTATGTTCGATACCAGCTCGTTTTGTCGAGCCAGAGGAGGCAATAGCAATAGTAGATGCCTTTTTAAGTACATCTTTCGAGGGTGGAAGGCATCAAGCTAGAGTGGATATGATACCCATTAAATAGAGTGAATATGTATAGTGCCCAAGAGTTATTAGAGATTACAGAGCGTGAGATAGCTGCTCTGCCATTGAATGGAGAACCAAACCTACTTTACGAACCTATCCGATATGCTCTCGAGGAGGGGGGTAAGCGGTTACGTCCTCTTCTGTTGTTGCTTACTTCAAATCTTTATAAAGATGATATTGCTCCGTTTGTAACAACAGCTATTGGGGTCGAGATGTTTCACAATTTTACTCTGCTACACGACGATATAATGGATAATTCGCCAACACGTAGGGGTAGAGATTCGGTACCTGCTAAGTGGGGTAATAATGTTGCTATCTTATCAGGAGATGCAATGTTAATATATGCTTATGGGTTAATTTTAGGTACTCATAGCGAGCATAGATTAGAGGTCACTTCGATATTTAATAGGTTGTCGCTTGATTTATGCGAGGGGCAGCAGATTGATATGGATTTCGAGAGTAGAGACGATGTGTCGATGTCTGAATATATGGAGATGATTCGTTTAAAGACTTCGGTATTAATAGCAGGTGCAATGGAGATGGGTGCTGTGCTAGGTGGTGCAACCGATAGCGACAAGCAGTTAATATATAATTTTGGGCTTAATGTAGGGGCAGCTTTTCAGATTCAAGATGATGTGCTAGACCTATATGCTAGTTGCCCAGCCTTTGGTAAGCCTATTGGTGGCGATATTATCGAGGGTAAAAAGAGTTTTATATCTCTTTTATGTCTAGAATTAGCCTCAGAGGAGGATAAAAAGATATTAACGGAGATATTAACGAATAAAGATGTGGCGGCTGATGAGAGGGTGTTAGCTGCACGTAAGTTATTTGATAAATATTCGGTACGTGAGACAGCCGAGGAGCTTATTCGTAGCTACTTTGATGATGCGCTAGCTGTTCTCGAGCAGGTATCGGTGCCTGCCGAGCGTAAGAGTGTGCTTATCGACTACATCAAAGGGTTGATATATAGAAATCGTTAATAATGTTAAGTAAACATATAGCAACCGAGGTACTTAATAATATACCTTACACACCAACTTCTGATCAAGAGAGTTTGGTTACTGCTATGTGTAGATACCTAATCGAAGCCTCTTCGCACGATATATTTATTCTTAACGGCTATGCAGGAACAGGTAAGAGTACAGTGATAGCGGCTTTTACTAAGATGTTAGAGGCTAATGGTATAAAATCGTACATATTAGCACCTACTGGTAGGGCTGCTAAGGTTGTTAGTAGTTACTCGTCGCAAACAGCTCTTACTATACATAAAAAGATATATAGGCAAAAATCTATATCTGATATGAGCTTTGTACTTGATTTTAATCGTGATAAGGGTTCGGTATATATCATCGACGAGGCATCTATGATTGGAAATGGCGGACGAGGTGAGGGTTCGAATTTTGGCAGTGGTGATTTGCTGCACGATTTAATCGAGTATGTCCGAGAGGGTAGTGGTTGTAGGGTGATATTTGTAGGTGATATAGCGCAGCTTCCACCTGTTGGTTTAAACTTATCGCCTGCGCTTGATGCTTCTTATATGGAGCATTATGGGGCTGTACACTACTTCACTATGCGTGATATTATACGTCAAGCGGAGGAGTCAGGAATATTGATGAACGCAACAATATGCCGAACACTTATTGATAGTGGGCAAGCAGATTTTCCGCAGTTTAATCTCGATTTTCCAGATGTTAAGTCGCTCTCAGGGATGGATGTGATTGAGGAGATAGAGAGTGCATATAGCCGTTATGGCAAAGAGCGTTGTATGGTTATAACACGTTCAAATAAGCAGGCCGAGAGGTTTAACAGGGGCATACGCGAGCGAATCCTTTTTCAAGAGGAGGAGTTATCCTCTAACGATTTGGTAATGATTGTTAAGAACAATTACTCGTACACCAAACCCGAGGGAGATTCGGCTTCAGTAAAAGGGGGCACACGTGAAGAGCCTAGCGACTTTATAGCAAATGGCGATGTGGCACTTATCCGCAGGGTACGCAGGTATGAGGAGGTGCACGGTTTTCGTTTTGCCGATGTAACAATGTGGCTAGGGTGCGACCAAGAGCAGGAGATGGATTGTAAAGTTATGCTTGATACGATAGGTAGTAATACCCCATCGCTATCAAAAGCAGATAGCGACCGTCTGTTTGCTAGTGTTGAGCTTGATTATGCACATATTCCACGTAAGGGCGATAGATATAAAGCTATGCGTAGCGACCCCTATCTTAATGCTCTTCAAATTAAATTTGCTTATGCCATAACTTGTCATAAGTCGCAAGGTGGCGAGTGGGAGGCTCTTTTTGTTGATAGAATGATTTTTGGCGACGAGCAGATGACCGTTGAGATGTTACGTTGGTTATATACGGCAATTACAAGGGCTACTAAAGAGCTCTTTTTTATTAATTTTGATGATAGATTTTTTAAAGAATAATATTATGGTAGAGGAGTTTGATATAGATAAATTAATAGAGGCAGAGGCCGAGCTATTAGAGAATACAACCGAGCAAGACGAGCGTGAGGGCGAGAGCTCTCCTCGAAAGTTTCGTAAGCGTGGCGAGGGGCGTAATATAACCCTAAGTGTGACTACGGAGGGCGAACTATTGGAGTATATGTATAGTAGTATAACCGATCGTAGTCGTACCACAGTTAAATCGTTCTTGCGTAATAGTCAGGTATCGGTGAATGGTGTTCAAACAACTAAACATAACCATCTCTTACGTGTTGGCGATACTATTGAGATAAATTTAGGGGTTGCCGAGAAGTTATTTAAGTCGCCTCTTCTGCGTGTTGTGTACGAAGATGATGATATTATACTAATCGATAAGCGATATGGTGTTCTATCAATGGCAACAGACAGAGAGCGCGAAAAGACCGCCTATTATGTTGTGAGCGACTACCTAAAGAGTAAAGATAGGAACAATAGGGTATTTATTGTACACCGATTAGATCGAGAGACTTCGGGTTTATTGCTATTTGCTAAAACTCAAGAGATTCAGCATAAGTTACAGTACAATTGGAATGATAATATTCTGGAGCGTAGATATGTAGCAGTAGTTGAAGGTGCACCCGAGAAACCCGAGGGTGTTATCGAGTCGTACTTAGCCGAGAATAGTGCCTTTACAGTATATGTAACGAAGAATCCTGAAGAGGGGGAGTTGGCAATAACTAAATACTCTACTCTTAAAAAGGGTAGAGATAATACACTTATCGATTTAGAGTTAGAGACAGGTAAGAAGAATCAAATAAGGGTTCATCTTCAACAGATAGGTTGCCCTATAATTGGTGATAGGAAGTATGGAGGGGGCGTTTCGCCTATCGGAAGGCTTGCTCTTCACGCTTATCGTATGCGCTTTATTCACCCCACAACAGGTAAGGAGATGGAGTTCGATTTGGGTATCCCTCCAATGTTCTTAACAGCATTAACAGTAAAACGTGCTAGGCGATGAGAATGGCAAAAAGGGTATGGGCCCTTACTATTCCTAATATAGCCACTAATATAACTGTTCCTCTTTTAGGGATGGTTGATTTGGCTATTGTAGGTCATATAGGGGGTACATCATATCTAGGGGCTATTGCTCTAGGTACAGCAATATTCAACTTTATATATTGGAATTTTGGTTTTCTGCGTATGGGGACAACAGGTCTAACAGCGCAGGGCTATGGTAAACGTTCGTTTGTTGAGTGTGGTACAACACTTATCCGCTCGATGGCAATTGCGTTGGGTATAGCACTAATTTTGGTGGCTGCACAGATTCCAATTTTCGGAATTTCGGGCAGGATTCTAAATATATCATCCGAGCTTGAACCTATTGTAACAAGCTATTTTAATATACGTATATGGGCAGCTCCTGCAACCCTCTCGTTATATGCTCTAAAGGGGTGGTTTATAGGTATGCAGAATGCTAAAACCCCAATGGTTATAGCTTTTGTTTTAAATTGTGTGAATATAGGTGTTAGCTATCTACTAGCGGTAACATTCGAGATGGATATGCGAGGTGTAGCCTGGGGTACTCTCATAGCGCAATATAGTGGTATGTTAATGGCACTAATATATATTGCTAAGTACTACCGCAGGGTATTTAAGGGTGTATCAATAAAGGTTGCCCTACGGATAAAAGAGATGGGGCACTTCTTTAATGTTAATCGAGATATATTTCTACGTACAGTATCATTGGTTGTGGTATTTACATTTTTTACCTCAGCATCTTCAAAGATAAGCGACGAAATACTTGCTATCAACACTCTTCTAATGCAGCTATTCACCCTATTTTCGTATATCGAAGATGGGTATGCTTACTCTGCCGAATCGTTGGTAGGTAAATATTATGGCGCAGGTAATAGTTCTTTGCTACGCAGTGCTATAAGGGTGATTAACCGTTTTGGATTTCTGTCGGCTGTTGTATTTACTGTAATATACATAGTAGGAACTATGCCAATATTAAAAATCTTTACAAACGATACAGCAATAGTAGAGCAAGCTATGCAGTACCGTTGGTGGGTTGCTGCTATACCTATATGCGGCTATCTAGCATTTATTTACGACGGCATAGCAGGAGGAATGACCAAAACAGTAATTATGCGCAACACCATTATAATAGCGATGGCAATATTCTTTATCTCGTACTATACACTTATCCCACACATAGGCAATAATGCACTATGGGTATCCCTGCTACTATTTTTACTCTTACGTGGCGTGATTCAGTTATTTGCCATTAACAGGTTATGTGCTAAGTTGTAGGGTAATCGGCAAATTTCAAATTTATGATGGCTTTTCCCATAAGCACGTCATCTGCGGCACATTCCCTTACTCGCAAGATTAATGCACCACAGCTAACGCACTTATGGAAAAGCGAACACTTTGGGCTGCGTTCAAAACAAAATATTACCCCCATTTCTGAGAATTGCCTCAAAATGGGGGTAATTTATATTGCAGGGAATCTACTTGCTTACTATTGATGCCACTGCTGCATCGCCTGTTACATTTACAGAGGTACGTAGCATATCGAGTGGCCTATCGATACCTAATATCAATGCTAATCCCTCGGGTGGTATGCCTACCGATGATAGAATCATCATTGAAATTACTATCGAGCCTCCAGGTATTCCTGGTGTGCCTATCGACGAAATGGTTGTTGTTGCTATTATGGTTGCTATTTGACCAAACGATAAATCGATACCCATTACTTGTGCTATGAATATTGCCCCTATTGCTTGATAGCAGCTTGTACCATCCATATTTATTGTTACCCCTACTGGTAACACAAACGAAGCCACATCATTAGGGAGGTGGAGCTTGTCTTCGGCTGTACGCATAGTTGTAGGGAGTGTAGCGGCACTCGACGAGGTTGAAAACGCCATTAACTGCACAGGTAGCATACTCTTTACAAATAGCGATGGTGATACTCTAGAGAATAACTTAACAATCAGCGGATAGAAGAGATACATAAGAGCCATTAGGCCTATCACAACAGTTAGGGCATATAATCCAAGTGCGCTTAAAAGCGAAGTGTCGCCTGCACTATCAGCAACTAAGCTAGCCATTAGGGCTGCCACACCGATAGGGGCAAACCCCATTATTATATCTATAACCTTTAATATAATAGCATCCAAACTCTCCACTAACTGCATAAATGGTTTACTTTTATTACCTACCATTACAATAGCTACACCTAAAAGAATAGATACAAATATTATCTGTAACATAGCACCGTTGCTGCTCATTGCACCAACTATATTATCGGGGAACACATCAACTAGCGGTTGTAGTGGTGATTGTTGCTCTATCGTTTCGAGAGCCGCTTGACGATTAGCCACACCATCTGAATAGCTTGCTTGCAGAGCCGATGATATATCCTTAGATACAACCCTGCCTGGTTTTATAGCAGTTACAAGCACCACCCCTAAAGTTATGGCTATAAGGGTGGTGACTATATAAATCGAAATTGTTTTTATGCCTATCTTGGCTAACTTAGATATATCGCTAAGCCCGCCAATACCCTTAATTAATGATAGCATTACCAGCGGAACAGCTATCATTTTAAGTAAGCGAAGAAATATCTCGCCAATAGGTTTAACCCAGTTATGTATAAATTCAGAATAACCAAAATTGATGAATAGATAGCCTAGAGCAATACCTACGACCATCCCTATTAATATTTTTGTGTAAGCGGGCAGTGCTCGTTTCATACATTAATTGGGTTATATTTTTTTTAATCCTCTATCTCTATCACTTTGCCTTTCGAGTTGAACTTCAGCTCAACACCGTTGGATAGCTCAACCTCTAGGTTTTTACCATCTTTGGATAGCTTGATAACTCTTAATTTTACATTTGAAAAGACCTTCGCTAACTCTGCTGTTACGTAGCTTGGGATAAGCTCCTGAGGAACAGAACCACCTCTTGGCGATTCGATACTCTCCCAGCGACCTTTCGAGTCGAACTCTACCTCGGCACCCGATTTTAAAACCACCTTATATTCGGTAGTCATTAAATCTTTATCTATGGTTGCATACGTAACCATATCTTTCTCAAAGTAGTGCGCTAGAAATTTTATAGCCCCTTTTGGTAGCTCCTGCTTTGTGATTGGTCTCTCGTCGGCAATAGCTGCGAATGTAGCAAATAGTGCCACAAATAGTACTAATAATCTTTTCATAATGTAAATATTATATTATTTAACAATAACAGCTAAAAATACCTACATACGACCTTTAGCTGCTTTTAATGTGTTTTGCATCAACGATATGATAGTCATTACACCTACACCACCTGGTACAGGTGTGATATAACTACTCTTAGGTGCTACCTCATCAAAATCAACATCACCAATAAGCCTAAATCCGCTCTTTCGTGTTGCATCCTCTATGCGGTGAATACCCACATCAATCACTACTGCACCCTCTTTAATCATATCTCCTTTCAAGAAGTGAGGTACACCTATCGCCACAACTACAATATCTGCATTTTGAGTGAACCACTCCAGATTTTTTGTGCGCGAATGGCATATTGTTACCGTACAATCGCCAGGATTACCCTTTTGTGATAGTAGGTTAGCCATTGGGCGACCAACAATATTACTTCTACCTATCACAACACAGTTCTTACCCGAAGTTTCGATATTGTAATGCCTTAACATCTCGATAATCCCTGCTGGTGTAGCTGGAAGATATGTATCAAGCCCTACAATCATCTTACCAACATTCTCTAAGTGGAAACCATCAACATCTTTTTGAGGTGCGATAGCGCGAATAACAGTAGATTCGTCGATATGCTTAGGTAGAGGTAACTGAACAATCAGTCCATCAATAGTATCATCGTTATTAACCTTCTGGATTGCCTCGATTAGCTCCTGCTCGGTAATGGTATCTTCGAATCGTAAAATATGCGATGCGATACCCAACTCGGCACAAGTCTTCTCTTTGTGTCCAACATAAGTCATACTTGCACCATCATTACCCACAAGTATTGCCGCTAATGAAGGGGCACGGTAACCTTTAGCAACCATATCGGCCACCTCTTGCTTGATGCTGCCTTTTACACTCTCGGCAACTGCTTTTCCACTTAGTAGTTCCATAATATTTTATTTTAAATTTATCTACGTTTACGTTTTAGCATTGCATTGCGCATCATCCCTTTAGCTCCACCGCCCATTACCGACTGCATCATCTTTTTTGTTTGATCGAACTGCTTAAGTAGGCGAGTAACATCGGCCTCGGTGCGTCCACTACCTTTAGCTATCCTACCTCTACGCTGCGCATTAATGATTGATGGGTTCTCTCTCTCGTTTTTTGTCATTGAATAGATGATAGCCTCGGTGTGCTTAAATACATCATCATTTAAATCCATATCCTTGATAGCTTTGCCAACACCAGGAATCATTCCTGCAAGGTCTTTAAAGTTACCCATCTTTTTTATTTGGTGAATTTGGGCTAGGAAATCATCAAGACCAAAAGTGTTCTTGCGTAACTTCTTCTCCATACGCTTAGCCTCCTCTTCGTCGAACTGCTCCTGAGCACGCTCTACTAGGGATACTATATCACCCATTCCTAGAATCCTATCCGCCATACGCTGAGGGTGGAACACATCTAGTGTATCCATCTTCTCGCCGCTACTCACAAACTTCAGAGGTTTATCTACCACCGAACGAATCGAGATAGCTGCTCCACCACGTGTGTCACCATCTAGCTTGGTTAGTACAACACCATCAAAATTTATACGTTCGTTAAACTCTACGGCTGTATTTACAGCATCTTGACCAGTCATCGAATCCACAACAAATAGTGTCTCGTTAGGGTTGATAGCTGCCTTTATGGCTGCTATCTCTTTCATCATCGTCTCGTCGATAGCTAGACGTCCAGCTGTATCGACAATGACGGTGGTGTGACCCTCGCTTTTTGCCTTGTTTATAGCGTTCTTAGCAATCTCAACTGGGTTATTATTGCCTATCTCGGTATATATATCAACCCCTATCTGCTCGGCCAAAATACGTAGCTGCTCGATAGCCGCAGGACGATACACATCACAAGCCACAACAAGAGGCTTTTTACCCCTCTTGCTCTTGAGCATATTAGATAACTTACCAGTGAATGTTGTCTTACCCGAACCTTGCAGACCAGCAATCAGAATAATATTTGGGTTGCCCGAAGTGTCTATATCAACACTCTCGCTACCCATTAATACAGCTAGTTCATCACGAACAATTTTAACTATCTGTTCGGCAGGACGTACGCTTAGAAGTACCTCTTGCCCTATTGCTTTCACTTTTACTGTATCAACAAACGATTTTGCCACCTTGTAGTTCACATCAGCATCCACAAGGGCACGACGCACATCTTTTAAGGTTTCAATAATATTCAGTTCCGTAATTTTGCCCTCACCTTTGAGGTTCTTAAACGACCGTTCTAGCTTTTCACTTAAATTCTCAAACATATCTTACTATTTTCTTATTATCTTGTTTCAAACCACAAATTTATAAAAAATTTATTAAACTTTATAGTTAATCGGCTATTTTTTTGTACCTTTGCATACAAAAACAAGCAGATAGATTATGATATACCCAATTTATGTGTATGGCTCGAGTGTTTTGCGCCGCGAGAGTGTGGATATAGATAAGAGCTACGAGGCTCTTCCAACCTTGATAAATGATATGTTTGAGACGATGTACGCCTCAAACGGTGTTGGCTTAGCTGCTCCGCAGATAGGTAAAAATATCAGGCTTTTTGTGGTTGATGCATCGCCTATGGCCGACGAAGAGCCCGAATTAGAGAACTTTAAAAAAGTTTTCATTAATCCCGAGATATATGCCGAGAGCGAGGAGGAGGAGACTCTTGAAGAGGGGTGTTTGAGCGTTCCTAATCTGCGAGGAGAGGTTCAAAGACCATCTGCTATACGTATGCGCTATCTTAACGAGCACTTCGAGCCTCAAGATGAGGAGTTCGATGGTTTTGCCGCTAGGGTTATTCAGCACGAGTACGACCATATCGAGGGCGACTTGTTTGTTGATTGGCTTTCTCCTCTTCGTAAGAGGTTACTCAAATCAAAGTTAGATAAGATGGCTAAAGGGGATTATCGCTCGGATTTCCCAACTAAACTAGTAAAATAGAGTATTATGATTAATATGGGTGCTATTGTATGGGATGTTGATCCTGTACTATTTCAAATTTTAGGTTTCGAGATTAGGTATTATAGTATCTCGTGGATGTTAGCATTTTATCTTTGTATCTTGGTGATGAACAAGATGTTAAAAAAAGAGGGGCTAACACCTAAGCTAACCGATTCGATGTTTATGTACACCTTTATTGCAACCATCGTGGGGGCAAGGCTTGGGCACTGCCTATTCTACGAGGGGGGGTACTATCTTCAAAACCCATTAGAGATTCTTAATCTACGTCAAGGGGGGTTAGCCAGCCACGGTGCTACTATTGGCTTACTAATCGGGATTTACCTATTTGGCAAGAAAAATAAGATGTCGTATATCTGGTCGTTAGATCATATAACAGCTGTTATTCCTTTGGGTGGGGCACTTATCAGATTAGGTAATCTATTCAACTCAGAAATTTACGGAACAGAGACCTCACTTCCTTGGGGTTTCATCTTTAAGCTAAGGGGCGAAACGGTGCCTATGCATCCAACACAAATATACGAGGCTTTAGCCTATGCTCTTATTTTTGTGCTACTTATGTTTCTCTATTTTAAACGTGATGTAGCTAAAAGAATGCCTGGATTACTGTTTGGTGTAAGTTTAACAGGTATATTTGTTAGTCGTTTTGTTATCGAGATGATAAAAAATGTGCAAGAGAGTTTCGAAGAGAGTATGGCTTTAAATATGGGGCAGATATTAAGTATTCCGTTTATTATTATTGGGGCTGGTATAATATATCTATCATTAAGCAAAAAATCACCATTCAAAGGTGCTCAAAAAGTGAAGTAGATGGAGAGCAAGGATATAGATAGATTAGTTTTATCGCAGTTAGCCCAAGGTAAGCATACCCTGATTGATGGGGTGTGTTCAATTGAGGTTAAGCGTGTTGGTAGCTCAACAACTAACCCTAAAAAGTCTACTGGCTACCCTCATCGTGCTCTAATATTCACACCCGAAGAGCAGGGCGAGTCGTTACGCGAGAGGGTAGGAGCGGAATCTTTTAATCAGTGGTTAGAGGAGCGTACAACAATTAAGGGCAGCAATAAAATTATAAAGGTTGATGATGTATTCACTGTCACTATCAACAAAAAGGGCGAGGTGAGTGGTGTTGTTGCATCGGAGCTAAATATGCAACTCAACCCTTTTGGTAATGGCAAACAGACTGGTGCGCAAACTAGCCGCGTTAAGAGGGCTGTTATACTATCGTTAATCGTAATTATTGTTCCGTCGCTTATACTGCTTGGAATCGATTATATTCAACAAACAAAAGGGGCACCTGCAATTATCGATAACACAACTGAGGGTAGTATCACTATCGATGCACTTAAACAGGTAGAGGCTTTACCTGTTATTGATACTCTTGAAAGGGATAGTTTAAAAGGTGGTACACTGAATACTGATACCGTAACCATAGTGGGGCAACCCGATAATCAAAATAGTACAACCGATACAGTATTACACGAAATGTTAGATAAAGAATAAATGAATCTTCTGCGTTACATAGTTATGAATGGTAAGAGTAGGTTTCGTATTGCTTCAGTGCTACGATACTTTCTCTTATGGGTCATTATCTCTGTGATTATAAATATGCTATATTCGTATAGGTTAAGTATTCCACAATCTCGTAATATAGTTAAGGGTAACGAACTATTGATGGATAAGATAAGCGAGATTAATCAATTTGTTAATAACCTACACGAAGAGATAGGTATGATTAACGACCGTGATACTAGCTCGTTCCGTACTGTTCTAGGTATCGAGCCGCAGCAGGTCTCAGAGGAGAGCGATAAGATTGAGGTTGAGGTATCTCTTAAAAGTGATAGGTATACTCCTCTTATTGAGGCAACTTGGGACAATATCTATCAGGCACGTAAAAGGATATACTCTACGGTTCATGCTCTTGATACCATTGCAAAATTAACACATCAGCAGCTTAATATCAGTAAATATATTCCTGCTATTTGGCCTGTCGATATTAAAGGATTTCAGAATAGCATTAGTCCGTTTGGTCCACGTTTTCATCCTGTACTAAAAAAAGAGACCCAGCATAAAGGGTTCGATTTCAGTTGTAAATTAGGAACGGGAGTTATAGCAACAGGCGATGGTGAGGTTATATGGGCACGTGGCGGTTGGAATGGTGGCTATGGCAATGAGATAGTAATAAATCATGGATTTGGATATATGACACGATATGCCCACTTAGATAAGATACATGTTAAGAGGGGGCAAAAAATTCGCCGTGGAGATAAGATAGGCGAGGTAGGCTCGACAGGTCGCTCAACGGGTTCGCACCTTCACTACGAGGTGATATACAAGAATAAAAGGGTTGATCCAGCTAACTATTTCACACGAGGACAGCGTCCAGAGGATGTTGCGCGTCTGTTGGCAAGTACACGTATAATACTAGAGGATGAGAGTGCTACTAATCCATCACTTAACGAAGAGGAGGAGTAAGAGGTATGACAGTAGGAAGAATGAAGTTTAATCGTAAACTAGCGCGAGTTAAAGAGAGGTTACATATCTTTCTCTTTATCGTACTTTCTGTGGGTTTATCTATAATTATAACACTGTTATTATCGCCTTTTCAGTCTACTCCTATAGAGCAGGTGGTGTCGCAGTCCCGTAATCAGTTAGAGGAGCAATATGCCCATCTAAGCGACGAATATAAACTGCTTAAAGAGTCGTTTGATGCCTTAAATAACCGTGAGGCTAACTTATACCTTCAACTTTTTGGTGTAGAGATGCACCGACAAGAGGTTAATCAATCGAGTAATTATAGTTATGCATCGCTTGAGGGCAAATCATTTGCCGAATTATCGTATT
>CAYJHM010000033.1:0-14564 GCA_964369935.1 uncultured Rikenellaceae bacterium | reverse complement strand
GGTTCACGGATATAATGTAACCGATTGGTATGTTGCTCTGCATAGAGAACAGCAAGAGGCAAAGGCAGCAAAGCGCAAACTAGATTCAAATGTAGCTATTAAGATATATCGAGAGGGTAGTAGCAGTAGTGATAGCGGAAGTAGAGTAGAGGTTGATGTTAGAATATTGAATAGTAAAGGAGATATTGTTGCCAAAGGCAAATCGCGAGGGGCTAATGCCGATATGAATGATTATCTTACTTTTAACCTCAGGAGTGGTGAGAAGTACAAGGTAGTTTATGGCGATAAAGAGCAAGAGTTCACAACAAAAAAAGGTGAGAGTAATTTAGTGTTATACGTAAAATAAATTTATATAATGAAGATAATATTTTTTCTGGTAATTACATTAATGGCTTGTGTTACAGTTAAAGCACAAGAGGGATTAACTAAGGAGCAAAGCGATATTGCAATTAAAAAGGCTATTGCCGAGCGTCGGAAAGTTTCAGAGGCTGCTTATGGTAGCGAGTGGAGTGGTAGGGAGCTTCTTAATGGCGACTATAAGATGAAATTTTCGTATAAACTATTTGGCGAAAAGCCTGCTGATGGTAGAGCAATGTATATCTCGATGCACGGGGGAGGTGGTGCTCCTGCCGCAGTAAATACTCAGCAGTGGGAGAATCAAAAAGGGCTTTATCAGCCAACCGAAGGGCTCTATTTCGTGCCTCGCTCTCCAACTGATACTTGGAATATGTGGCATCAAGGTTATATGGACGGATTCATTGAAAAGGCAATAGAGTTAGCTGTAATATATGAGGGGGTTAATCCTTATAAAATATATATTATGGGGTATTCGGCAGGGGGAGATGGTACTTACCAATTAGCTCCACGTTTGGCCGATCTGTTTGCTGCTGCTGCTATGAGTGCAGGGCACCCTGGTGATGCTCATATCGAGAATCTTCGTAATCTGCCTTTTGGTTTATATATGGGGGGTAAAGATTATCCTTATGATAGAAATAAGCACGCCCAGCGTTGGGATGTGAAGCTTGATTCGTTAGCGGCAGCCGATAAAGGGGCATATATTCACGATGTTAGGATATATCCTCATCACGGTCACTGGATGAAACTTGAAGATGCCGTGTCGATGAAATGGATGCCAACTTTTACACGTAACCCTATACCTACAAAGGTTATATGGATGCAAGATGATGTGTTAAGAGGGCGTTATTATTGGCTACACGTGCCAACACAAGAACAGAATGCCGATGGTGAAATTGTTGCACGTTATGAGGGAAATAAGGTCTATATCGAAAAGAGTAATGTGGGTAAATTCTATATTTCGCTAAACGATAAAATGATGGATTTAAATAAGCCAGTAAGGGTATATTTAGGGAAAAAGTTGATTTTTAAAGGTAAAGTAAAGCGATATGAGGGGAATATCCGTTCTGATGTTGCCGCAATGCGTGACAATGACCTAATTTTCCCTGTAAAGATAGAGGTAAAAGGGAGTGACGCACAGGTTGTTGAACTTTAATTAATAAATGCTCTGATTATCAGGGCATTTACTTTTTTATGTTACTGCTAAAAGATAAAAAAGATGATATTTTTTTTGTTATCTCGAAAAAAAATTGTAAGTTAGCAGTCTAGTAGTTTACATATTAATAATAGGCTTTAATGGAGATAAAGGAACTAGGAGAGTTTGCTTTTATTGATAGAATAACAGAAGGTTTTGAAAGTGAAATAGTTAGAGGTATCGGGGATGATGCTGCTGTAGTTGATAGGGGTGATAAATATGAACTTATCTCCTCTGATTTGCTACTTGAAGGTATCAACTTCGATTTAACGTATACTCCACTTAAACATTTAGGATATAAGAGTGTTGTTGTTGCAATATCTGATATTGTGGCAATGAATGGTGTTGCTAAATACCTAACCATATCTATCGGTCTATCGGCTAAGTTTACTGTCGAGATGGTTGAAGAGCTATATTCGGGTGTCAAGTTGGCTTGTTCAGAGTATGGAGTATCGCTTATCGGGGGTGACACATCATCATCGCTCACAGGTCTAACAATCTCACTTACTGCTATTGGTGAGGTGGCAAAAGAGCGTATTGTTTATCGCTCGGGAGCTAATGAGACCGATTTAGTGTGTGTGACAGGCGATTTAGGGGCTGCTCTTTTGGGGCTAAAACTGTTAGAGCGTGAGAAGTATGTATTAGCAGGAAATGGTGTCGAGCAACCTAAACTAGCAGGGTTCGAGTATCCTTTAGGCAGGGTGTTACGTCCGCGTTGTAGGGTTGATATGATAAAAAAGTTAGAATCGGCAGGAGTAATGCCTAGTTCAATGATAGATATATCAGACGGTTTAGCTTCAGAGTTACTGCATATATGTAAGAGTTCTGGTTGTGGTGTTGATATACATATCGAAAGGTTGCCGATTGCTGCCGAGAGTGAGGCTTTGGGAGAGGAGTTAAATTTCGATCCGATTATTTCGGCACTCAACGGAGGAGACGATTATGAACTTTTGTTTACTGTTCCGTTATCAGAGTACGAGAAAGTGGCAGTAATTGCAGGGGTTTCGATTATTGGGCATATCTGTTCATCGGCTAGTGGTGCAAATTTGATTACACCAACGGGCGAGCAGATAGCTATCGAGGCACAAGGATGGAGTGCAAGCCAGTAGTGTTAGAAGTAATATTATAAGTATAAATTAGATAAATAAGAGGTTGTCTAAGCCAGTTTGGTGATAAGACGATGTAAAAAAACGAAGTAATGGTAAATCTTTTACTGTTTGGCCCTCCTGGTGCAGGAAAGGGCACACAGACACAAATTTTAGTTGAGCGTTGTAACCTAGTTCAGGTTGCAACTGGTGACATCATTCGTAATGAGATAGCACTTGATACCCCACTAGGTAGAGAGGCTGCTCAGCAGATGCAGGGGGGTAATCTTGCGTCAGACGAGATTGTTATAGGGATAATCAAGCACTTCTTAGAGGAGTCTCCTAGTGATGCTAGCCATATCTATGATGGGTTTCCACGTACTTTAGCTCAAGCCGAGGCACTTGACGAGATGCTATCGGAGTTAGGAAGAGATGTAACAACATTAATATCCCTAGAGGTTCCGCAAGAGGAACTATTACGTCGTGTTAAAGAGCGTGGTAAGGTTAGTGGTCGTGCTGATGATGCAGACGAGGCGATTGTACGTCATCGTTTGAAAATATATGACGAGAAAACGAGACCTGTAAAGGATTACTACGTTAAAAAGGGTAAATGTATCGAGATTGATGGTACCCTTAGTATGGAAGAGGTTACAGAGTTGATTATTAGTCAATTGTAGTTGCTGTTTGCAGAGTACGAATCGAGGGTTAGTGTGATATGGGATTAGATGGCTACAAGAGTAGGGCAATTGTTCTGCACTCTATGCCCCACGGCGAGAGTGGCCATATTGTTTTTATGTTCACAGAGGCATTTGGTCGTGTTAGTTACTATGTAAACGGAGGTAAACGAGGTGTTCCTGTTGTTGGTGGTAATAGGTTAATGCTACACCCATTTTCGCTACTAGAGATTGTGGGGAGTAAAGGCGGTGGCTCGTTTCATAAGATAAAGGAGGTAAAGAGGGTCTCATTTAATATATCGGCATTTAACGATATTTATAAATCGAGTATATCCCTCTTTCTCTCCGAATTTTTGTATAAGGTGATACACGAAGATAGTGCTAACCCTATGCTCTTTGATTATATCTACCACTCGATAGATATGTTTGATGAGATGCAAGAGGGGAAGATTAATTTTCATATCTACTTTATTGTTCATCTTACAAAATTTTTGGGTTTTTTTCCTAATAACGGCTATTTCGAAGATAGTTATCTAGATATGACGTTAGGTGATTTTGTAGTTATCCGTCCAGCTAATAAGTTAGCTATGGATAGAGAGGAGAGCAGGTTATTATGGCGTTTTATGAATGCTACGCCTCACACATTGGCTACAATAGAGAGTAGTGGTAGGTTACGTAGTAGATTATTAGATAACCTTATCACATACATTGGCATACATAATGACACTAGATACACTATTAACTCTTTAGAGTATCTACGAGAGATATATTAGTTACAGTTATGGGTATATATAAGTTAGAATCGGTCTACGACCCAATGGGTGATCAGCCAGAGGCGATAGATACTATCGTTGATAGGTTGAACAACAATAAAAACAACGTTGTGCTTTGGGGTGTGACGGGGTCGGGTAAGACATTCACTATGGCAAATGTGATTGCTAAGATGGATAGACCAGTTCTTGTTATTAGTCATAATAAAACTTTGGCGGCTCAGTTATATAGCGAATTTAAAGGTTTTTTCCCACATAATGCAGTAGAATATTTTGTTTCATATTACGACTACTATCAACCAGAGGCATATATGCCTGCTACTGATACCTATATCGAGAAGGATTTAGCCATTAACGACGACCTTGAGAGTATGCGTATTAGTGCATCCGCATCGCTTATATCGGGTAGACGTGATGTGGTGGTGGTCTCCTCGGTATCGTGTATCTATGGTATAGGTAATCCAGAGGATTTCAGTTCGAACAGGATTGATTTGATGATTGGTCAAGAGATGACACATAAACACTTGATGCACACACTAAATACTTCGTTGTTTGTGCGTAGTGTGGGCGACGAGTTTAAGCGTGGAGAGTATCGTCGCAAGGGCGAATCAATCGATATTTATGCTGCCAATGGAGATGTAGTATTTAGGGTTGTGATTAGTGGTAACACCATTGAGGAATTGCTGACTATTAACCCTAAGAGTGGCGAGCGAATTGAGCACCGTGAAAGTGTAACAATTCATCCTGCGAGTATCTTTATCACAACAAAAGAGAAGATGGCGCATGCTCTTACCGAGATTGAGAATGATTTAGCTATACGAGTAGGTGAATTAAAAGATGAGGGGAATGAAGATATTGCTCTTAGGCTTAAACGCAGGGTAGAGAGCGATTTAGAGATGATTCGTGAGATAGGTTACTGTAAGGGTATTGAGAATTATTCTCGCTATTTTGATAATAGGCCAGCAGGCTCACGCCCTTTCTGTTTGTTAGACTACTTTCCAAAAGATTTTATTGTATTCATAGATGAGAGCCACGTAACACTGCCGCAACTATCGGGTATGTCGGGTGGTGATTTTGCTCGAAAAACTAACCTTGTGGATTATGGATGGCGATTGCCTGCTGCTCTAGATAATAGACCACTCCGTTTTGATGAGTTAGAGTCTATAATGAAGCAGGTGGTATATGTTAGTGCCACACCAGGTAGGTATGAGATGGATAAGAGCGAGGGGGCTGTGGCTATTCAGCATATTCGCCCTACTGGTCTGCTTGACCCTGTTGTAGAGGTTAAGAGCAGCGATAACCAGATTGATACCATACTAGAAGAGATTGATAAATGTGTACAACGAGAAGATAAGGTTTTAATCACCACACTCACTAAGGTAATGGCCGAAGAGATGTATAATTTTCTTGATGCGCATGGGGTGAGATGTAGATATATTCATTCGGATATAGATAATCTCGAGCGTATAGAGCATCTCGAGGATTTTAAGAATGATATGTTTGATGTGCTAGTGGGGGTGAACCTCCTGCGAGAGGGTATCGACCTTCCTGCTGTTTCGTTGGTTATGATTCTTGATGCAGATAAAGAGGGTTTCCTCCGTTCGGAGACTTCGTTAGTTCAAACAGCTGGTCGTGCTGCTCGTAATGTAAATGGTAGGGTTATACTATTTGCTCGTAGGCAGACAAAAGCTATGCGTGATATGATAAAGCAGACCGAGGCACGCAGGGCACGTCAGATGGAGTATAATAAGCTACACAATATTACACCAGTGGGGGCAACCAGTGCAAACAAAGGGGGTATTGTTATCTCTTCGGATAGGGCAGAGCAGCGTAAAGTTGCAACTTCGAGAAGCAAAGATGATGTTATACTATTTAAAGATTTACTTAGTGCCTCGGTTGGAATGGTTGCCGAAGATGGTGCTATATTTGCTGTTACTAAGAGCCGTGAGGAACTTGAAAGTGAGATAGCAGAGATTAAAAACAGGATGGAGAGTGCCGCTAAGCAATTAGATTTTGTTACTGCCTCAAAAGAGCGAGATAAGATGCTTGCTCTACGCGAGGAGCTTCAAAAATTGGATTCTAAAGGTGCTAAAACTAAGAAAAAGAGATAATTATATATATGGCAAAGTTAGTTCTAGATTATAAAAAGATAAACATAAAGAATAAGAGAGCATATTTCGATTACGAGATAGAGGATACCTTTACTGCTGGAATAGTACTTAGTGGTACCGAGATAAAATCTATTAGGTTAGGCAAAGCCTCATTAACCGATTGTTACTGCTACTTTCACCGCAACGAGTTATTTGTTACGGGTATGAATGTGTCGGAGTATGCGTGGGGGACATATAATAATCATCAACCTAAGCGTGATAGAAAGCTACTACTTAACAGAAAAGAGCTTAATAAGTTACAGAGAGTGTCGCAAGATAAGGGTGTGTCGATTATAGGTCTTAAACTGTTCATCTCTGATAAAGGGTACGCTAAATTGGTGATTGGAGTAGGTAAAGGGCGTAAAAATTATGATAAACGGGAGTATCTTAAAGAGAAAGATACTAAACGTGAGCTTGATAGGGTAATGAAACGATAAATTATGGCGAGACTAGTTATATCTATACTTATGATTGTCCTATGTGGGTGTGCACCTGTTCGTTACGAAATAGCTGGTGCTGCGCAGGGGACAACATACTCTATAATTTACTATGCAAATGATAGTGTAGTGAGTGGTAGAGAGATTGATTCGTTATTTGGCGAGTTTAATAGTTCGTGTTCGCTGTATGATGATAACTCGTTAATTTCGAAGCTTAATCGTAACGAATCTGATAGTGTAGATGTTCATATAACTAAGTGTGAGAGTCTAGCTAGATGGCTCAATGAAGTAAGTGATGGGGCATTTGATATTACTACCTATCCACTATCTAAGGCATACGGTTTTCTAAGGGACGAACCTAACGCTACGATAGATATAGATTCGCTATTAGAGATTGTGGGGCACAATAAGATTAAGATTATAGATGGTAAGTTAGTTAAAAGCGACCCACGTATAGCCATTAACCTTAATTCGGTAGCGCAGGGGTACTCGGTAGATTTAGTTGCAGATTTTATTCGCTCGAAGGGTGTAGATAATTTCCTAGTCGAGCTGGGTGGTGAGCTATATTGTAGCGGAACAAAACCCAAAGGCGAGTTATGGCGTGTAGGGGTAGATAAGCCTATTGATGGTAATGTGATAGCAGGCGAGAGTTTAGCTACTGTTATCACAGTCACAAATAGGGGCATTAATACTTCGGGTAACTATCGTAATTTCTACACTAAAGGGGATAAACGGATAAATCATATTATCGACCCTCGCACAGGGGAGAGTAGCGTGAATGATATGCTATCGGCTACTGTTGTGGCACAATCGGCTGCACTATCTGATGGTATTGCAACAATGTTAATGCTTTTAGGAAGCGATAAGAGCAAGGAGTTCTTATTATCTAGAGATGATATTGAGGGTTACATTATATATAGTAAAGCAGATTCGCTAGAGACATTCTCTACACTAAAAGATTATACTAATCAACCAACTAATTAAATTAATTATGGATTACGTTTTATTTTTTTACTCGCCTTATGCTGGGGATAATAAGATACTGCAATATCTAGATGTTATAGTCACTAAATATCAAGAAAAAGGGATATCTATATTACCTTATCGTGTCACTTCGCCTAGGATTGTTGAGCAGGTTTTATCGGCTAACACCATACCGCTTAGTCATATCTTGATTGCTGGGGGTGATGGTACGGTGAATATGGTTGTTAATATAATGAAGCGGTTAGAGGTTAATACCCCTATAGCTACTTTGCCAGCGGGTACGGCAAACGATTTTGCGCACACTTTGGGTTATCCTGCTAGTATTCCAGTAGCCTGCGATATTATTCTAAGCGGTGATGTGGCTAAGATTGATTTAGGTGTAGTGAATAACAGATATTTTGTTAATGTATTAAGCGCAGGCCTTTTGACTGATGTGTCGCAACGTACCCCTACAATACTGAAAAATACCTTCGGAAAATTGGCGTACTATATGAGTTCGATACAAGACTTACCTCGATTTAGAAAGGTGAAGATTACCCTTGAGAGCGAAGAGATGAGTTATAGTGATAGCGCTCTTATGTTCTTTGTGTTTAATGGTAAGACAGCAGGTAATCTTAATTTTGCTCCTAATGCCGATTTAAAAGATGGTATGTTTGATGTGCTGGTTATCAAAGGGCGTAATTTGGTGGAGACAATGAATTCGATTTTTGGTTTCCTTTCGGGGATTCATAATAACTACCCCAAAGGGATTCTCTATTTTAAAGTTGATAAAATGACAATAGAGTCGGACGATGCCCTAACAATAGATATAGATGGCGAGCAGGGGCCTGCCCTACCTATAACTGTTGAGTGCATCAAGGGCGGAATAGAGGTTATTCTTCCTAATTACGACAATATGCCTAGTAGTTATAAGTCGAGCAAGAATTTTATGGATATAATGAAGTAACAATTGGCGAGGTATTTTTAGCAATTCATACATTTTTTTGCTCTTTTCATTTAGTTTAAGCTATCTTTGCATACTATGAATGTACTAAAAAGAGATATAGTCCTAGGGTTACTATTTGCCATAATAATGGTGTTGTTTTTAAACTTCACTACTATCGAGCGTATAGTAGATATGGAGAGTGCTCCACGGCGAGGTGTTAAAATGTTATACTTCTCACTGTGGTGGTACTTTATAACCTCGCTGCTGTACTATGCAATATTTGTTGTTTTACTAAATTTTGGTCGGCGGTTTAAAAATACCTATCTAACTGTTACGGTAATAGTAGTGGTTGCTTTATGTGTTAGTACGCTCCTTACGTGGCTACTACCCTACGTTAGGGAGTTTGTTGTACCTCGGGATAATCCAGCTAGGCGGGCTTCTCGTTCTATTTTATCCATATCTAAAGGGCTTAATTCAGATCTATATAAGAGTATGCTATTGATGGTACTAAACTTTATGTTTGTATATGTTCAAAGGCTACTTTATCGTAATCACGAAATAGCTCGTCAGAACGAGCAGTTGCAATTAGAGAGCGTTAAGAGTCAGCACGTTGCTCTTATTCAGCATATTAATCCTCATTTCTTTTTTAATTCGTTGAACTCGCTGCGTTATCTTATATCAGCAGGCGATAACCATAAAGCGATGGATTTTTTAGATAACCTTACGCTTATATTCCGCAAAACACTCAAAGAGCGAGATAATACACTGCATACGTTGAGTGAGGAACTAGAGACCGCATCTTCGTATTTACATATTATCGTTGAACGGTTCGAGGGCAAGATTTTTCCAACCATAGATGTTGATAGTAGCTATTTGAACTATAAGATTCCGCCAATGTCGCTACTCACCCTTATAGAGAATGTTGTTAAGCATAATAAATTGAGTGAAAAGTCACCGTTATCACTCACAATAACTACAAACTCAAAAGGCGAATTGGTTGTAAGTAACACTATTAGTCCTAAATTCGAGCAGGTGCAGGGTGGGGGTCTAGGATTAAAGAGCCTTGAGGTGCAATATCAATTACTAAAAGGCGGAAAACTTACTGTTTTGCGAGAGAATAACTGTTTTATTGTCAAATTACCATTAATATAGAGATGAGAGTAGTAATAATCGAAGATGAACGAGCTGCCCAAGAGCAGCTAACGGAGATACTTAAAACTTGTGGTGTAGATATTGAGGTTGTCAGATATATTGATAGTGTTGAGGACAGTATCGCATTTCTGCACTCGGAAGAGTCCTCTTCGATAGATTTGATATTCCTTGATATTCACCTATCTGATGGCTACTCCTTCTCGATTTTCGAACAGGTTGAGGTGGCTATTCCTATAATATTTACCACCGCCTATGATGAGTATGCCTTAAAAGCTTTCGAGGTTAATTGCGTTGATTATATTCTTAAACCTATCAGGAGTATTGATATCCAAAGGGTATTTAATAAGATACGTAGCTTTAATCTGTTTGGCGGTACAGCGGCTACAATTCCAGAAAAACTTCTCGTGATAGATAGTTGGTACTCTGTTCCTATTAATATTAGCGATATTGCTCTGTTTTACCGTGATGCAAACAAAATAAGGGTGTATAATTACGAAGGGCGACGCTATATGGTGAATATGACTCTCGAAAAGATTGAAGAGTTACTATGCGGTGATAAGTTTGTAAGGGCAAATAGGCAATTTATCGTAGCAAAAGAGGCTGTTAAATGTATCGAAAGTTACGAGGGGAGTAGGGCACTAGTATCTCTAGTAATCGATTCGCCTGAGGATGTTATCGTTAGCCGAACTAAAGTATCAAATTTCAAACGATGGCTTACTGGAGGTGAATTTTAAGATGAAAATTCATATCTGTATCTAATAAATTATGTAAATTTCGCAGAAATTGAAAATAAATTCCTGTTTTTGAAACCGTAGCGCAGCTAATAACGTATTATTAATAATTGTACCACTCTCTCGTGATGAGAAGAAGTATATACAATTTAATGTAATTACCCAACCCATAATAATTAAGAAATATATGAAAATTTTGATTGTAGAGGATGAATTAGAGCTGCGTGAAATAATTGTAGAGGCTCTGAAGCGTCAAAAATATCTGGTCGAGAGTGTCGGCACATACCGCGATGCTATTGATGCAATTAGTTATTATGACTACGACTGTATTTTATTAGATTTGATGCTGCCCGATGGTAATGGGTTAGATGTATTGCGAGAGATAAAAAACTCGCCCGATCCTTTACGCCATGGTGGTGTTATAATTATTTCGGCAAAAGGGGCTATTGACGATCGTGTTGAGGGGCTTAACATTGGAGCGGATGATTATCTATCTAAACCGTTTCATATAGCCGAGTTGACGGCACGTGTGAATAGTGTAATACGACGCAACCGAAATATGGGGCAACTTGCTTTCATTGCAGGGAATATTGCTATTTATCCCGACAAACAGCAGGTTTTGATAGACGGTGAGGTTGTTGAACTTTCTCGTAAGGAGTACTCGATTCTTTCGCACTTTGTGCAGAAGGCGGGGCATGTTATTAGCAAGGAGAGTTTAGCAGAGGCTGTTTGGGGTGAGTATGCAGATAGGTGCGATAATTTTGAGTTTGTATATGCACAGCTAAAGAATCTTCGACGAAAATTATTGCAAGCAGGTGCCTCGGTAGAGATAAAATCGATTTATGGGTTCGGCTATAAACTTACTTAAGAGTGTTCGGAGTATGTGTATATTACCTTCGGTTTTTACTACTTATTAATTGTGCTGTAATAATAAATCAATAAGTTGCTTTTTTTTTGCACTTATTACAAATATAACAAAGATGAAACTATCTACCTATATCAGCCGTCGACTTATAGGCTCAATGCTCATAATCTTGATTCTATGGTCAGCATTATTCTATCTTGGGATTCTTAATGAAGTAAACGATGAGACAGATGATGTATTAGAGGACTACTCTACAATGTTAATACAACGGACATTGGCAGGTGAGAAGTTGCCATCTATCGACAATGGTTCAAACAATACGTATAAAATAGAACAACTAACCGCTGAACAAGCTGAACAACTAAGTACTATCGAGTTCGTTGATGAACAGGTATTTATAGAGTATAAAAGCGAGTATGAACCAGCACGGATAATTCGTAGGGTTTTCAAGGCGGCAGACGGACAGTACTATCTAGTGACAGTTGCAACGCCATCGTTAGATAAGGCGGATATGATTCTAGCCATTGCAATTTTAATTGTAGTGTTATATCTATTGCTGTTTGTTGTTATATCGTTTAGTAATACTGTAATAATTAGAAGATGCACAAAACCACTACGTCAACTTATCGATTACCTCGATAAGAAAGAGTTAGATAAGGGGGCAGTAGCAGTAAAAATAGATAATCGCATTGATGAGTTTAAGCGTTTAAGTGAAGAGATAAATGCTTTTGTTGATCGTCATACACAGCTATTTGAGCAGCAACGAGAGTTTATTGCTAATGCCTCGCATGAGTTGCAGACTCCTATTGCAGTATGCCAAAATAGATTAGAGTTGATGATGGATAGTAAACTTGATGAACAGCAGTTAGAGATGTTGGGCAAATCGCTTGCTACTCTAAGTCAGATATCTAAGTTTAATCGCTCATTGCTCTTGTTATCGAGAATAGACAATGGCGACTTTAATTCCGAGCAGTTTGATATTCGAGAGATGGTAATCGAAGGTGTGGAGAGTTGTCAAGAGATATATTTTGATAAAAAAGTGACTCTCGAATGGCTCTCGCAGCAGAGTTGCATCGTCGAGATGAATCGTTCATTAGCGCAGATAATGGTAAATAACCTTATCAAAAATGCTTTTGTACACGGAGTATCGCCCTATATGGTATCAATAAGTTTGAGTGACCAGGGGTTAAGTGTAACAAATAAAGGATTAGATGTGGCACTTAACGAAAGGCTGCTATTTCAGCGATTTAATCGTTCGTCTAATACGAATGGCTCCTCAGGGTTGGGGCTTTCAATAATTGCAGCGATATGTAAACTATATAATTATAATATTAAATATCATTTTGATAGTCGTAATCACACTTTTTTTATAAAATTTCGTTAAATCGGTAAAAATTTCGGTTTCTTTTCAAGATTATATATAAACTTTGCAGTGTAGAAATAACATTTAAAGAATATAATCATGAAAAAACTCATTTTATTTGCTTTATTAATAAGCACAACAGCACTGTCTGCTAGAGAGCGTCCAATTTCAATCGACGAATTACCAGTAGCGGCAAGGAATTTACTTGCGGAGAGCTTTGATGGTCAAGAGATATCATATATAATCTTCGATAGCGAGTGTTTCAATAACGAATACGAGGTAATGCTCACCAATGGTACGAGAATCGAGTTCGACTCGAAGGGTAATTGGGAGACTATAGAGTGCCTTAAAGGTGCTGTGCCTGCTGCTCTAGTTCCTACCTATGTCATTAAGGAGATAAAGGCTAAATTTCCTAATTTTAGAGGCATAATTAAGCAAATCGAACGTGATGGTAAGTCCATAGAGGTTGAACTCTCAAATGGTCTCGAATTGGAGTTCGACAAAAAAGGCCGTATCGTAGAGATAGACAATTAACCGATTTTATGAATAAATAAACTAAAGACTATGAAAAAAGTAATTATGGCAGCTATCTTTGCAGTAACAATGGTAAGCTGCGAGAAGAATGAGATTAACTCAAATGTAGCAGTGCAGAAAGCATTCGAGGCAATGTATCCAGATGCAAGGGGTGTAGAGTGGGAATATAAAGGAGGATATAGTGTAGCAGATTTTGATGTTGATTTTAGAGATGTTTCTGTGTGGTTTGATTCAGATGCACAGTGGGTTATGAGTGAGTTTGATATTTCATACTCTTCGCTCCCAACAGCAGTAAAATCATCGTTCGAGACAACTGAATGGACAAACTGGAGAGATAAGGATGTAGAGAGGATAGAGCGTCCTATGATGGATGTGCTATATGTTATCGAAGCAGAAAGCGGTGAAGCAGATATCGAACTGCGCTATTCGGCAGATGGCCAACTTATTGAATCTATTGTTGGTGATGGACTCTACGATGATAATGTAGACCTGCTGCCTGAAAAATAGGCGCGTTTTATGATAGATATTTAAAGCTACATGTTTAACTAAAATATTGATATGTAAATTGTTGAACATTTTTAAGGGACGACTAATTAATAGTGTAATAGCAGTTCGCATAGCTATTATAGCAATCGACATCAATTTTGTTCCAATTAGGTGTAAAACCAATTAACTTTGTAATCAAGAAAGATAATTAGTTTTTAATTTAAAATTGTTTGTTATGAAACGTTTAATTTTAGTAGTATTAGCTGTAGTTACACTCTCTGTTACATTATCAGCACAGCCAAGACGAGGTAATAATGCCAATGCTAATGCCGAAAAGAGAACCGAAGTATTAGCCGAGAAGTTAGAGCTTACAAAAGCTCAAATTAACGAGTTAGAGAAGATAAATAAAACCTTCACTGACGAGGTTAGCAAAAGCCGAGAGGCAGTTGAAGAGGCTCGCCATAAGAGACTAACTTCAATAGTAGCTCTTTTGAGCGATGAGCAGATGGTTAAGTACCTAGAGTTAAAAGAGGGTAGGGATAAAAGACAGAAACAGAATCAAAAACGAGGCAAGCAACGCCAAAGGGGAGGCGGCGAGCGAACTATAATTATCACTAGATAGATATAGTTGTTATTGTCCGGGGAAATTGCGGATCGGATTTATGCACGCCATAGCTAAGCTAATTCGCAAAACTCTAGTTCAAGAAGGCTTTTCCCATAAGCACGTCATCTGCGGCACATTCTCTTACTCGCAATCCTCAACGTACAGTAGTACGCCTGCGGTTACTCGCAAGAGTAATGCACCACAGCTAACGCACTTATGGGAAAAGCGAACACTATGGGCTGCGTTCAAAACAAA
>CAYJHM010000032.1:0-14627 GCA_964369935.1 uncultured Rikenellaceae bacterium | reverse complement strand
TATAGAATATTCAAATAACAGACTAATAAAGCACCAAAATAAATTCAAAATTTAAATGTAACAAATGTTACCAAGTAATTATTTAAGATAAATTGATTATCACTAATATTACACATAATTTCTATGTAAAATTCTATACGTTTGAATCAACAAAATAAACTAAAAAGCGTACAGAGGCTACTAACGTCACTGAATTACAAATTCTCGTTAGGCAAAGAAAAGAAAAAAACTATAAAAGGTAGCCACAATTATCTGATACAAGCATTGCAATAAAAAAACCAAAATTTAAACAGAAAAAATGTTTAGGCTATTAAATTCTGAGTAAGAGGGTGGAAAACAAAAAAGAGATGGGTTACAAACACACCCAAAGGCATACCTGTAACCCATAACCATAAACCATTAGCACAAATAGCAACTATTTTTTGCGTAGCTTAGCTTGTTCTTGCTGTTTTTTAGCCATATCCTCCATACGTTGTTGGAATGCAGATTTCTTAACTGGCTTCTTTGCATTCTCTGCCATAGAAGCACGTAACTTATCTTCGTTTACTAAACGTCTAATAAATACAGTCTGACCAATTGTTATCACGTTTGATAGAAGGTAGTAGTAACATAATCCACTAGAGTAGTTGTTAAACCACACAAGTAGCATAATTGGCATTATATATAGCATCATAAAGTTCATTCCAGGCATTTGAGTTGTGTTGCTAGGATTCTGCTGCATATTAATTTTAGATGTAAAATACATACTCACAGCCATCAGAATAGCCATCAAACTAACGTGATCACCATAGAATGGGATAGAGAAAGGTAACTCTAAAATACTATCATACGACGCTAAATCTTTTACCCACAAGAAACTCTGACCTCTTAGCTCGATAGAGGCAGGGAAGAAACGGAACATTGCAATAATAATAGGTAACTGGAATAGCATAGGCAAACAACCACCCATAGGATTAACTCCAGCCTTACGGTAAAGCTCCATCATTGCTTGCTGCTTCTTCATAGCATCCTCCCTACGTGGGAACTTCTCGTTTAACTTATCAATCTCAGGCTTAATAAGACGCATTTTAGCCATAGACAAATATGAACGATATGTGAATGGGAAGATTATTAGCTTAATAAATATAGTAAGTAGCAGAATAATAATACCAAAACTACTAATAAAGCCACTTAGGAAATTGAAAGTTGGGATAATAATAAATATCGAAATCCATCTAAACAGCGACCAACCTAAAGGTAATAGCTCTTGGAACTCCCTGTCGTACGACTTCATTATGTTGTACTGGTTAGGCCCAAAGAAGAAACTAAAACCATAACCTGTAGTTGATGGAGAGTATGGTAGGAATAGCTCGGCATTAAAATTCTTAGTAAATCCACTATCCTCTGATAGGCTCTTGTATGATAACTCAGCCGCCTCGAAACTCTCTTTTGCTACTATGATAGCCGAGAAATATTGCTCTTTAAATGCAACCCACTCAACTTTAGTATCAATCTCCTCTTGCTTAGCATCGCCCATAGCATTAATCTTCTCGATACCTGCAGCATTAGGGTATTTGTAAGCTAACTGAGTATATTGATTCTCGTAGCTGTAACCACGCTCTTGGCGAGGCATATCAGCACCCCAATCAAGCATAAGCATATTTTGCGCTGGCGAAAGATACTTCTCTACTCCAACAAAACGGATATCAAAATCAATCATATCGCCTTGACTCATAGTATATAGATACTCTACATAAGCACTCTCATCAAGGTGTAAACGCATAGATAACTGCTCGCTACCTTCGCCCTTAACTACAAGGTTCGACACCTCGCTGTTAGCAGTGAAATAGTAGTTAGAGGTGTTAATATTTTGTGTAGTGAAGAAATTTAGAGCCATTTTCGAGTTAGGGTACTCGTACAGCATCAATGCTCCACCATTGAAATTTTTATAATCTTTTAGCTCAACGCTAACAATAGCACCACCCTTATTTGAGACGGTAACAATCATTTTATCATTCTCAAGGGTATAGAACTTCTCTACACCATTAAGAGCAGCAACTAAGCCCTGTTGTAGGGTTGTGTTTGATAGCTTACTCTCCTCTTGAACTGGGGTGGTTGCCTGCGACTCTACTTGTAACCCGCCATCTGTTTTTACCCCTTCAGCTAATGCTTTAGCGTTCATTTCGGCACGTTGCGCTGCACGTTGCTGGTTCACCTTTTCTGCTTGATTACTACTGTACCAAGCATACCCTACTATAATTAATCCTATTAATATAGTTCCAATTAATTTACTGTTTTTCATTATTTAATTTTAATGGCCACCCTAAACAAGGGCGATATATATCGTTTTTAATATTTAAATTAAGTGTCGTCTCTCTCAATTTTGTCAAAAAAAAGCATTACATAACTGATTAGTTACACATTTTATCGACCTAATACTCTTATCTACCTACCCAGAAAATCTACTGGGCAGGCAGATAGAAAAAACCTCAACTAATATAATTAGTTACTTTTTTTATGCTCTAATGCTGCTTTAACAAAAGCTACAAATAGTGGGTGCGGATTCTCGGCAGTTGAACTATACTCTGGATGAAACTGAACACCAACAAACCAAGGATGATTATCAATCTCAACCACCTCCACAAGCGAACTCTTAGGATTAATACCCGTAGCTCTCATTCCGTTAGCCTCGAAAGCATCTTTGTACTCGTTATTAAACTCGTAACGGTGACGATGACGCTCTGTAATATTCAAATCACCGTAACTTGCTGCTATCTTACTGTTAGAATCAAGTTCGCATGGATAAGAGCCTAAACGCATAGTTCCGCCCATATTAACAATCTCTTTCTGCTCGTCCATAAGACTAATTACAGGATACTCGGTTGTTGCATCAAACTCTGCCGATGCTGCCGTAGCATATCCTAACACATTACGAGCAAACTCGACAACAGCACACTGCATACCTAGGCATATTCCAAAAAACGGAATACCGTTCTCTCTCACATAATTGATAGCGGTAACTTTACCCTCGATACCTCTATCACCAAACCCCGGAGCAACTAAAACTCCTGCCATTCCTTCAAGCTTTTTAGCAATATTCTCTTCGGTAATTTTCACCGAATCAACATATTGTAACTCTACCTTAGTACGATTAGAGGCTCCTGCATGAACAAACGCCTCGACAATCGACTTATATGCATCTGGTAGCTCGGTGTATTTTCCTACAAGAGCAATCTTAACACTATTCTCTGGATGCTTAACCCTATTAACGTAATCTATCCACGATGTTAAATCAATGTCACGAACCTCGAGAGCTAATTTACGCATCACAACTAAATCAAGTTGCTGCTCTAGCATGCGTAAAGGAACTTCGTAGATAGTAGGAACATCAACCGATTCGACAACAGCATCTTGGGCTACATTACAGAATAATGCAACCTTACGTTTAACATCTGCACTTAACGACTGCTCGGTGCGTAACACCAGAATATCTGGCTGAACACCAGCCTCTAACAGAGCCTTAACAGAGTGTTGTGTAGGTTTAGTTTTAAGTTCCCCCGACGCTTTAAGGAACGGTATTAATGTTAGATGGATAACCAATGAATTAGTTTCACCTAACTCGTAACGCAGCTGACGCACTGATTCGATGTACGGTAACGACTCGATATCACCAACCGTACCACCTATCTCGGTAATCACAACATCAAACCTCTTCTCTTGACCTAATATACGTATACGTCGTTTAATTTCGTCGGTAATATGAGGAATAACCTGCACTGTTTTACCTAGATAATCACCTCTACGCTCTCTATCAATCACACTCTGATAGATTCGCCCTGTTGTGACATTATTTTTCTGTGAAGTGGGAACATTTAAGAAACGCTCGTAGTGCCCCAAATCAAGATCCGTCTCTGCTCCATCCTCAGTCACGTAGCATTCGCCATGCTCGTAAGGATTTAGTGTTCCTGGATCAACATTTAGATATGGATCTAATTTCTGTATAGTTACAGAATAACCCCTAGCCTGTAATAACTTAGCCACAGATGCCGAGATTATACCCTTACCTAGTGATGAGGCAACCCCACCAGTCACAAAGATATATTTTGTATCGTTCATAATATTTATATTTTCTTCCAACTGCAACGCCCATTAAGAGGTGTGTAGTAGGAAAATTTACTGCTCATTAAGGATTTTTATCTTCTCACGCACTACTCTAGCCTCCTCGCGAGCCTTCTCAATCTTCAATTCAACATCTTTAATCAAAGATTCTGCACCCTTTGAGTGGCTGAAGAACCCAATATTATTCTCCAACAGAGTAATATCCCCCTCAATTTTCTTTAGTTTATACAATAACTTCTCGCGCTCTTGAGAGACACCATGACGTGCCCCATCTTTAATCTTCGAGACTTTATCTTTATATCTATCAAGCTGAATATCCGAAACTTGACCTTTAAACGAAGCAAATAGCCCATTTATCAAATCACGATACTCATTCTGAATTTTGTTTTTCTCTTTAATTGGGATAAACCCTATCTCCGACCAACTACGCTGAATCTCTTTAAGTTTTGCAATGGCCTCATCAGGCTGCTCAATTGAGAAATTTTTAAGCTCCTCGATAATTGCTCTCTTACGCTCGAGATTAACTACATACTCTTCATTAACAGTTGATTGGTGAGCTGTACGTGCATCGAAAAACTTGTCGCAGGCAGCCCTAAAACGCTTCCATAACGCCTCACCCTCTTTACGAGAAGAGAAACCTAACTGCTTCCACTCTCCTTGTAAACGAATCAGCTCGTTTGTGGTAGCCTGCCAATCGGTGCTCTCTTGTAGAGCCTCTGCCTTCTCGCATAGAGCAATCTTAGCCTCGATTGTAGTTCCCGAACTCTCTTTTTGCTTAGAATAAAACTCCTGCTTAGCATCAAAGAACTTGTTACATAAAGTCCTAAAACGCTCGTATATTGTATTATTATCTTTCTTAGGTGCGAAACCAATACCCTTCCATAATTTCTGAATATCGATAATTTCGTTGGTTGCCTTCTCCCAATCAGAGTGATTAACTATACTTTGTGCGAGGATAGCCTCAACCTTCTCGCATAGCTCGCTCTTCATACGTAGGTTAGCTAACTGCTCTTCCTTTAACGACTCGAAATACTCTTGATGACGCTTATTTATTATTGTGCTAGCAGCCTTAAATCGGTTCCATAGTTCATCTTTCTGCGACTGCTGAACGGGACCTATCTCGCGCCACTCGTCGTGCAGCTGTTGCAACTCTCTAAATGCATTAATCACGGCTGGCTCGATAATTAAAGACTCCGCCTTTTCGCATAAAGCAACCTTTGCCTCAAAATTCTTCTTTAGGTCTATATCCCTAAGCTCGTTATTAATCTTTAAGTAGTCGTAAAACTGCTCTGTATAGTGGTGGTAAGTCTCCCACATATCATTAACATTACCCTTTGGCACATTACCAATCTCGCGCCAACGCCCTTGAAGCTCACGGAAACTAGTAAAGGTCTCACCAATAGCCTCTTCGCTATTAATCAGCTCTTTCAACTTTTCGATAATCTCAAGCTTCATCTGATAGTTGTTGTTGTGTACAACCTCCAACTCTTTGGTTGCCTCGTTGCGCTTCTCACGATAAGTTGCCAGCAGCTCTTTCAATTTAACCTCAGCGCCATCAAGCTCTGGAGTAAACTCCTCTGCGTTGCCACCCTCATCGGTAAATTGCTTACGATGAATCTCAATCTCCATCTTACGCTGCTTGTAGAATGCGATTTTTATCGCCTCTACATCATCTTTAAGCGTAGAAACATTCTCTGCCTCTACCATCTCTCTTAGTCTCTCTATCAACTCCTCTTTGGTTAGTGTTGAGTAGCTCTCCACAAGTGTCTCTGACTCTTGCGTAGTAGTTTTGACCTCATTGTCAAATTGTTCGTCTTGAACAGTGTGATTTAAACCAGTTGTCTCCATTTGGTCTACTATTAAAAAAGTAAATAATTGTTTGTAATTACCAATTAACCCCACGAAAAGGCTAACTGATATATAATCTGCAAATATAATCAAAAAAAACGAAATATAACCCCAGAACTTAAAAAAAATAAAGAAATAAATAGCCCCTTAAAATTGTTGTTGCATTTTAAGGGGCGACTAATTAAGCATGTTCTTTTATTATACCTACCCTGTAACAGTGCAGTAATAGCTTTAGGTTTGCAATCTGTGTCGAAATTTCTTCTCCTATATCGGTATCTTTCACACGGATTCGCTCTTTAGCCTCCTCAACAACAAATCGTGTAGAGATAATATCTCGCCCTTTACATATTGCCTTTTCAAGGGTATCGAAAGGGTTATGCTGCACTATCTGCAATCCAAACGAATTATAAATAAGTGTAAACCCAGCAATACCTGTCTCGCTCTGGTACGCTTTCGAAAATCCTCCATCAATCAACAAACGCTTGCCTTCGCCCTTAATTGGCTTCTCCCCTTCGCTATACTTAACAGGCAGATGACCATTAATTATGTGAGATTTTTCGCTCACTAACCCAAACTCGGCGAGTACCTTGCAACACATCTCTTTACTATCAATAAGCGAGTAGTAGTGCCCTTTTATCTCGGCGTGGGTGCTCTTATCATCGATAAAATATCGCTCGAAAGTTGTCATCTTACTCTTATCGAAAAGTGGAGATAGTGCCCCACACCATAAATACCACATATAATCAATATTGTCATTACCATCTTTTTTGTTGTAGTATGCCGCCCTGCAAATTCGATCTAACACATCTAGCAATTCGCGCCCCGAATAGTGATTTCCACCAATTGGCACACTTAAAAAATCGCCATTCTCGTCCATAGGGATAGAGGCATGGAACAATAAATTACCATTACGCTTAAGATACAAACTTCCGTTAGAGTATATGCAGTTAATATGTTTATGTAGCTTGTCACTATTATCAAAATTATATCGAAGGTTGCGTATCACCTCACGCTCCTCGGGTGTTAAACGGTAAGGGTCGGCTGGATCGATAGTAGGAAAACTCTTATCGTTAAGTTCATACTCAGCATCCCCGATGGTTATCACACCACGGTCATAGTCTATTCGATGAAGCATATTTCTGTTATCCATATCATACTCAGGGTGACGATTAATTATCTCGGCCTCTAGCTTGAACTGAATAACTGCTATCGCTTTATGCATCTGCGATATAAGACGTATATCATTACCTTTAAGCACATTTTTTTTTATGCCTTTAGGTTTAAACCTCTCGCACGGGTCATCCTGATACCTCTCCATTGCAAATGTAGCTAAGGGCAGCAGATTAATACCATAACCATCTTGAAGAGTCTCGAAATTGGCATAACGAGCACTCATACGTACAACATTTGCTAACGAGGCATCGTTACCACAAGCAGCACCCATCCATAAAATATCGTGGTTACCCCATTGGATATCAAACGAATGATATTGCAAAAGTCTATCCATTATGGTGTGCGCACCTGGCCCTCGGTCGTATATATCACCCACGATATGAAGAGTATCGATTGTTAGACGCTGAATAAGTTTACATAACGCCACCACAAAATTATAGGCACGCTCGGTAGATATGATAGAGGAGATGATGCAGTTGAAATACTCTTGCTTATTGGGCATATCCTGCGACTCGTGCAGTAACTCTTCAATGATATATGCGAAATCGGGTGGTAAAGCCTTACGTACCTTCGAACGGGTATATTTAGACGAGATTGACCTACAAATAGTGATGAGTTGATACAACGATACCCTATACCAACTATCCATATCTTCATCGGTTGCAATCACACTATCTAATTTCTCTTCGGGATAGTAAATAAGTGTACATAAACTATCTTTACTCTTTTTGGTTAATGTGTTACCAAAAATCTCTTCAACCTTCGCTTTCACCGCCCCCGAAGCATTACGCAGAACGTGCTGAAAAGCCTCGTACTCGCCGTGTAGATCAGTAAGGAAATGTTCAGTACCTTTTGGCAGGTTAAGTATAGCCTCCAAATTTATAATCTCCGTTGTAGCACTAGAGATAGATGGAAAACGCTCGGATAACAATCTTAAATATTCAACTTTAGCCTCACTAACAGTCTCTATATTTTGTTGTTTTAATGATACCATAGTAGTTTAAATTTTATATTTATCTAATCATTTTGATTAACATTCCGTAATTAGTTATTGGAACACCTATATTTGCAACTCTATAAATACGGCTCTTTAGCTGGCGTGCAGTTACCATACAACCACCACACTGAACAACCAACGAGTAACTAGCAATATCCTCTGGCAGTGGCGTGAGACCTGTTAAGAATGTATAATTTAGCTTTGCACCCACCCACGAATCTAGCCACGCAGGAATTTTTACTCTTCCAATATCCTCGCAACTAGTTTGATGCAGACAGCTCTCCATTATTAGTATCTTATCTCCATCAACCAAATTACTTACAGCCAATAAGCCTTGATTATATAGTGCAACATCGCCTTTTAATTGAGCCAACAAGATACTAAAAGTTGTAACCTTTGAGTATAGTTCATCGCCCACAACCTCACGCACAACATCTATAACCTGCGAATCGGTAACAATCAATTTTGGCACGATACCTTTAGATAGGAAAGCAGCTAACTCTTCGGTTTGAAGCACAACAGCCACTGCCCTATTATCCAGTGCATCACGCAGAGCCTGTACTTGAGGTAGAATTAATCTACCTGCTGGTGCCTCACTATCAATTGGGCATACCATAATAACTATATCGCCAACGGTGAGATAATCGCCAAGCATAGATGGTTGAATATAACTATGCTTAGGTAATGCCGACTTGATAAGCTCGATAAGAGCATTTCGTTCATCCTCGTGGGTCATAGCAATAGCGATAGAGTTAGTGTGCGAGTCGTTACTCTCGCTATACAGATTCTTCACAATTAGGTACTCAACACCCTCACGTTTGATAAGCTCTAAAAATTTTTCATCTTCACTGCCCCACTCTCCGTTGTAAAGCAGAATAGCCAAATCAATATGGTGAAGTGTATCCACCGTTTTAGCTATACGTTCAACCCCCAAAGGCGATACATCATCATACCCCGCTGTATCAATAGCTACAACAGGGGCAAAATCTAAAATTTCGAATGACCTACGCACAGGATCAGTTGTTGTCCCCCGCTCGTGCGAGACAATAGCTAGGGTCTCGCCTATCAGAAAATTAAGTAATGTACTCTTTCCTGCATTACACCTGCCGTAGATACCAATATGCGGTTTAAGCGATTTCATCTATTACATCTAAAGTTATTGAATAAAAAGAGGGGCACATTATGCCCCTCACTCTCTATCTATTTACGCGCTTTTAGCTTCAATTGAGCTTTTACCTTATCGGTAATATTAATCACTTTCGCCTCATCGATATATACGAATGGTACTTGACCCGACTCGTCGATAACGAATGTAATTCCATTCAATTTAGCTACCTTATCAATCGCATCTCTTACTTTCTTGAAAATAGGAGCTAGGATTTGCTGCTGATATTGCGCTAGATCTTGGTCAGCCTCACGAGCAAATGTCTCTAACTTAGCTTGTAAATCGTAAACATCTTGTGTTCTCTGCTCACGAATTAAACCAGATAGGTTTGGCATATCTTTCTCTAGTGCCGCTACCTTCTTCTGTAACTCTTGCTGCATATACTTAATCTGCTCCGACAGCTCAGCACCTCGAGCTTCAATCTTAGTTCTTACGGTGTCGCTCTCAGGCATTAATTCAATAACTTCTGCTGTGTTCACCCTTCCAAACTTAACACTTTGTGCACTTGAAACTGTTGTAAGTGCAACTACTGCCACAAGCAGTAAAAGTAATTTTCTCATTTTTTTACTCAATTATATTAATACTTACTTAATTTTTTAGTTTCTCGATAATCTTATCAGTCATATCTAACTTAGGGCTTTGGTATATTGTAGCTTTAACAATCGATAAATCGTAAACCATATCATAACCATTAGCCGTTGCAAACGACTCGACTGCTGCCATAACCCTCTTTTCAAGTGGCTCCATCAACTCGCGCTGTTTTTCTGCTATCGCTCCTTTCTCGCCAAACATACTCTCTTCGTAGTCGTTAGCCTCCTTCTCTTTCTGGATAACCATCTCTTTATAACGGTTATACTGTGCCTCAGACATTCTCTCTTGATATTTCTGGAACTCGTCGAACATCTGCTTAGCCTCGCCAAACAGAGCATCACTCTTCTCACGAGCCGACTCTGTCATCTGCTCAAGTTCGTTTACTGCTGCTTTATATTCAGGCATAGACTGCAACACCTTTTGACTATATATATAACACACTTTTTGTTGCTGTGCTAATACTGCTGTTGTCACCCCTACAAGTGCTAGAAGTGATAATAATATCCGTTTCATACGCCCCTCTTATTAAGTTAATAATCACTAAAATTGTTGTCCGATACTGAAGTGGAACTGAGATCCACTTGGCTCGCTAGAGCCTGGTACTCTATCAAATCCATAACCCCAATCGATACCAAACATACCAACAATCGGTAGATAGATACGAAGACCCGCTCCTGCTGAACGCTTAAGGTTAAATGGACTATACTCCCTCCAACCATCGAATGCATTACCTGCCTCGGCAAAAGCAAGGGCATAGATACTAGTTGATGGTTGCATTATGATAGGATAACGAACTTCGAATGTAAATTTATTGTACAACCTAGCTTGCTGCCCGTATTGTGCCCCCGGTGTAAGCGACTCGTACTCGTAACCACGAAGTGAGATATCATTAACACCATAGATACTATAACCCGACATTCCATCTCCTCCTAACGAGTATCCCTCGAATATAGATATCGCTTTAGGAGTATTACGATAGTGACCTAGATAACCAAAATCCATTCCAAACATAAATACTAGATTCTTGTTAGCTAACGCAGCTGTGAACCATCTCATACGAGCCTCTATCTGATAGAATTCAATCCAACGATAAGCCTTTTCATCTGTCAGATTAGGATCTGTGTAGAAATCATCTGGACGGAACAGCGAGTATGGAGGAGTGGCAGATAACGATAGACTAAGCTCTGAACCACCACGTGGGAATAGAGTATTATCTTTAGAATCACGAGCAATCTGCGCCATTGCTGTTACGATGTTAGATGTTCCATTGTTAATTTGGAAATATTCCCAATTATCAAGTAGGTATGCCTGATACGATAGCGAGCCCATAAGTGTAAAGTTAGGGTCTGGCCATGATAGACGCTTACCATAAGATATTGTTAGACCTGTTGTGGTAAAATTACCATCACCCTCCTCTTCAAGGTATAGGTTACCATTCGACTGCATCGAGTAGTGCGTTGATACACTAAACGAGTTTGGTTTACGACCACCTAACCAAGGCTCGAAGAAACTAGCTTGGAATGATTGGTAGTATGAACCGTTAGCCTGAACTTTTAGATTTAATTTTTGATTATCACCTGTTGGATAAGGTCTCCACGCCTCTTTATCTAAGAACTTACGCATCGACACATTATTAAATGTAACACCTAGCGATAGGATAAATCCTGTTCCTTCACCCCAACCACCTGATAGCTCAAGTTGGTCGTTTGGGCGCTCCTCTAGATTAAGTTCAATATCCACTAAACCATCAGATACTGGAACTGGTACAGGGTTAATATTCTCGGTAAAGTGCCCCATTGCCTGCACTTGACGAATAGATTGGATAAGTGCATTTTGGTTATACAGCTCACCTGGGCGAGTGTAAAGCTCACGACGAATAACCCTATCATTAGTACGATTATTACCAATAATCTTAACCTCGTTAATTTTAAATGGTTTACCCTCTGATATACGTATATCCATATCTATCGAGTCGCCTGAAACGATTGTCTCAACTGGCTGAACATCAAAGGCTAAGTGACCTGCATTATTATATATCGACGATACATTAAGGTTGTTCGACATCATACTCTCTTGATCTTTACCTAACCTACTCATAAGGTTTTTCTTATCGTAAACATCACCTCGACTAATGCCTAGTAGTTGCCTTAACTCCTCGTCTGTATGCTTAGTATTTCCTGTAAATGTAATATTTCTGAAGTAAAATCTGTCACCCTCATCAATCTTAATATTAAGAGCTAACCTATCCTCTGATATAGTATATAGCGAATCTGAAACAATAACAGCATTTCTATAACCCTTACTTTGAAGATAATCTAGCAGTAGTAACTTATCCTCTTCAAAAGTGTCTTCGTTAAATTTTGCTGTTTTAAGAAGGTTAATAGCTGTTTTCTCTTTGGTGCCTTTCATCGCCCCTTTAAGCTTTGACTCCTCAACATTCTCATTTCCAGAGAAATGAATCTCTTTAATCTTCATCTTGTTACCCTTATTAACATTAAAGGTAAGCACCACAAAATTATCTTTTAGACGCATAGTTGTATCCATACGCTGTGTTACATCTATTTCAGCATTGATATATCCTTTATCATCAAAAAACGAACGGATATTATTTACAGCTCCGTGAATAACATAATCCGAGAGCTCTGAGTGGCTTGTAATCTCAACCTTCTCACGTAACTGACGCTCTTCACCCTCTTTAATACCTGTAAACTCCCATCTTGTGATACGTGGGCGCTCTTTCATATATATGTCAATAATTGCATCGTCACCCTCAACGGTAACATACACCTTAATATCCGAGTAGAAACGCTGAGACCATAATTTACGAATAGCCGAAGATATCTGATCGCCAGGGATATCAATATTCTCGCCCCTTACTAAACCTGCCGAGTTTATGATTAGCTCTGAATCGATATACTTTACCCCGTGAACACGAACATCTTTAAGGTTGTACGACCCCGGAGCAACATAATCTTCAGTGGTAAGCTCTCGTGTGACACTGACAGTATCAACATCATATTGCTCTACACTCTGCGCCATAACTTGACCTGCAAATAGGGTAACGAACAGTGCACAACACATCTTTATTACTGCATATCTCATAACTCTCATAATATTATCTCTCTAAATATATTTATTTAACTAATCCAAATCTCCTATCCCTGCGACAATAACTATCAATCGCTTTAACCATATCCGCCTCAACAAAATCAGGCCAATACTTCTCCATAAAGTAAAATTCGCTATAAGCAAGCTGCCACAGCATAAAATTACTTATGCGTTGCTCGCCACTTGTGCGAATAAGTAAATCTGGAAATGGTACATCAGTAATATATAAATTCTGTGTAACCATATCCTCGTCTATCTCTGAGGGTGCTATCTCACCCTTTTCAACCTTATTTGCCAGCGACCTAAATGCCAATAATAACTCCTCTCTACCACCGTAGTCGAGAGCGATAATCAACTCTAGCACGCTATTATTTTTTGTCATCTCTTCGGCTGCAAGTAAACTCTCTCTAACATCCGAATCAAGCCTATCTGTTCGACCACTAAATCGTAGCCTCACCCCTTGAGCTATCAACTCCTCTATCTCTTCGCCAATTGTTGAAATAAACAAGGCCATTAAACCAGAGACCTCCTCTTGTGGTCGTCCCCAATTTTCGGAAGAGAACGCATAAATTGTAAGGTACTTAACACCACAACGAATTGCCCCTTTTACAGCTTCACGTACTGATTTCACCCCGTTGATATGACCAAATAAACGTGTTTCATTACGCTCGGTAGCCCATCTACCATTACCGTCCATTATTATGGCAATATGTTTTGGTGTCTCTTTGGAATCACTCATTTTATACCTTATTCAATTAATAATCCGACAAATTTAGTAATTATTTTCAAATATACGAAATATATTTAAGAAAAAATTAAAATTTACTTCTTCTATCGGCAGCCCACATTAATTTATCCCTTATTGTTTTATAGAACGAACTTCCCATCAATTTTATTAGCTTTACGCTATAATTAGAGCGAATAAATTGCAATTTCTGCTCATTTGTGATTGAGAATAGCCTATTATCAGTTGTTGCATATAGCCCCTCTCCACGTTTTGTGCCCCACACAACAACCTTCGATGAGTCGCTAATAATAAGTGGACGTAAATTAAGATTATGAGGTGCTATAGGACTAACAATCAGACAACCACAGTTAGGGGTCATTATTGCACCGCCTACACTTAACGAATAGGCTGTTGAACCTGTTGGCGACGACACAATTAAGCCGTCGGACATATATTCTGCCACATATTCGCCATCTACCTCTAAGTGTATAGAAATCATTTCCGAGCCCTGCTTTTGTATTGTCAGTTCGTTAAACACATATCGCACATCATCTCCGCCACTCACCTCGTAAAGAGGTCGCTCCTCGATAGTGAACTTACCCTGCAAAACCGACTCGATAGCCTGCTCTAACCCCTCACGTGGGACATTAGCCAAAAAACCTAATCTGCCACTATTAACCCCAAGCAGAGGAGTATCATACCCTCTGAATCTGTTTACCGCATCAAGAAAATTTCCATCTCCACCGTAACAGACAACTAAAAATAGGTCGCTCGGCAACTCGTCGTGACTACTATATATCTTTATCGAGTACTCTTTTGCAGTTGCAATAAGATTACTATCCTCGATATGGTTAATATATAGATTCAAATTATATTTAACCCCTAACTCTCCTAGAGAGGATAAATCACCTTTATTAAGA
>CAYJHM010000031.1:2187-14754 GCA_964369935.1 uncultured Rikenellaceae bacterium | reverse complement strand
CTCTCTTCTATTTATTACTTAATTAATTACAGCACCTAGGAATGTATTTTTTGAATAGTTCGCTAAATAACACCTCTGCCTCTGCCCAGTTCTGCTTATTGATACAGTACTTAACCTTCGGAGGGATAATCTCGCCTTGAATCAGACCTGCATCCTTTAGCTCGGATAGGTGCTGCGATACTGTTGCTTTTGCAATTGGTAGAACCTCAAATATGTCACCAAAAAAACACGATTCCTGCGATAGCAAGAACATTAATATCTCTACTCTCGTAGGGTGACTAAGAGCCTTCGCATATCTAGCTAATCTCTCGGATCTCTCTCTCTCTTCTATACTCATAAAGTTATAATCATCTTATTATCTGCAAAATTACGATTTTTTTTCGGATTTTCAAAAATATTATTAAAGTTTAGGTTATCTATTTTAATTGTGCTGTTGCAATTCTTAACTTTTATGCCTATATTTGTACTTTAATAATCAATTATATTATGTATATAGCTAAACAAAAGAGAAAAGAGAATATAGCAGAATATATTTTATATATATGGCAGTTAGAGGATCTGTTTCGAGCCCTGCTTTTTAACGATCAGGCTATCTGGAATTCGTTAGTCGAGCCACAAGAGCAGCTTGATGCGCAGCAGAAAGAGCAAACCTATTTTTGGTATCTTGACCTAGTGAACCTTTTAAAAAGTGAGGGTAAAACAGCTACGGGACATATCGAGCACACTATTCACCTTATATCTGATTTGAACGATTTACATCTTCAACTATTAAAACTTCCCTCAGGGGCTAGTTACGCAGTGCGTTACGCCTCAACCTCGGGCGAGATAGCCAAGCTGCGTGGGTTATTAGAGGATAGAGGGGCAAGCGATATTGAGGTGTGTTTTAGGGCATTGTATTCGGTAGTATTATTGCGCATAAAAGATAAGGAGGGGGCGCAAGAGCATATCAATGATGTTTTGGAGGTTGTCTCTCCGCTGATAGCACATCTAACATCTATCTACCACGCAATAGAGAAGGGGGAGTTTGATCTATTTAAGGATAGTAAGGAGTAAATTTTTTATTAGTTAAATTTATAGCCGATGTTACTAATACCAATTATGATACTATTGTTTTTTGCTCTATGTTTTTGTGCATTGAGTAAAAAATATTGCGGTTATCCTTTAACGATGATTTCGAGGGTGATATTAATCTCATTGCCATTGTTCCTGCTGTGCATGCAATTGGTACCGTATCCTGCTATTTTACAGTGGGATAGTGAGCGAAATGAGTTACTAGCACTATTTTCAATTTTTGCTTTGCCAGCACTGTATGCCTATCTAATATTGCCCGTAGTGAGTTGGGGCTGTGGTTATTTTATAAAAAAGAGTAAACGTGCATTTATTGTACAATTGATAGTCACGATAGCGGCTTTAGTTTATGCTTACTACTCATTCACAATGTTCTATGATTTTCAACCTAAAGCTATAGTGTCGTTAGTTGCTATATTAGCTATTCTTCTTTTGTCGCAAGGGGCTCGAGTTCTCTATCATAAAAGTAGAAAGGCGCCAACACAATATAATAAACGAATGTATATCGCTACCTTATCACTAACGGTTAGTATGGTTTTTGGTTACTACTTTTATTTATATATTTAATATTACCCTATGGAAGTGCACAGCAGCAGATTATTTTTGATTATTACCCTTTTGGTGTACACTATTGCAGTGTCGTATATCGGTTATCGAAATAGACGGAGCCGTAATAGCGAGGATTATTTTCTTGCTTCACGTTCGTTACCTGCTTGGCTGCTAGCAATTACTTTTATCGCCTCGTGGTGGGGTGGCGGTTCGGCTATCGATTTGGTTGATGTGGCTCATCGTGATGGATTGAGTTCGTTTTGGGTTTATGGGGTACCAGTTCTTATAGCTACTTCGTTAATGTGGCTTTTTGCTAAGGGTATTCGTAAAATATCTACCATATCGCAGCCCGAGATAATGGAACAACGTTATGGGGCTCGTTCGGCACTTATGCTCACAATATTTATTATTATATTTATGACTATTGGGGCAGCTATTCAAGTGATAGTAATAGGTAATTTTTTCCAGTCGTTCCTTGGTATGAGCTACGAAATGGGTGCACTAGTGGGTACACTGATGGTGGTGTTTTACTCGATGTTTGGGGGTTTCCGTGGTGTTGTGCTTACCGATTTTTTACAGTTTATATTTTTCCTTTTTTCAAGTATTTTTATATTTGTTTTGGCTTATAATGGTTCAGGGGGATTTTCGAATCTATATTCGACTGTTGCCTCAGAGGGTAAGGGCGAGTATGTATCGCTGCTTAGTGGGGTAGGCGATAATTTAGCATATATAATTACCTTTGGTACATCGTGGATGATTCAGGCTAATATATGGCAGCGAATATCAGCGGCAAAGAGCCCCTCGTGTGCACGTAAGATGATGGTTATAAGTTTTTGGATATTTATTCCTCTATATCTAATGGTTACATTTACAGGGATGTTCTCTTCGCTGATATTCGACACTGTGCCCGAGGGTGGAGTAGTATCGGCTCTGCTGCTTAAACTTGATAACCCGATTATTAGTGGAATTATATTTGTTGGGCTCTGTTCGGCTATTATGTCTACAATGGATTCGATGTTTAATACTGGGTCGTTATCGCTTACAATTGATATATACAAACGATATATTGCACCTAACAAAGGGGCTTCTCGATATGTGCTGGTGGGTAGATTGTCTACCCTTTTAATCGCTGCTGCATCGTTGCTGATTGCTTTAGAGATAAAATCGGTACTTACAATATCGTGGATAGGTGCCGACTTTATCGCAACGGGTGCTTTTGTGCCTCTTGTTTTAGGCTTCTTATGGGTACGAGGAAGCAGAAAGGCATCACTTGCAGCTATGATTTTTGGGCTTGTATTCTCTAGTTATAATTTAGCTAATGCGCTAGGAGCATCGCTGCCTACAATGTGGGAGATAGCATCGGCCGAGCAGGCAATTTACGGTATAGGAGGTTCGCTTATTATCTATGTTACAGTATCGTTGCTAACTAAAGATGATTATAACCGAAACAGAGAGTTTATTGATAGGGTAGGATTATTAAAAAAGTAAAGTTATGGAGATAGCTGAAATTTATAAGTATGCCGATAAGGTGGGGCTGCTTACCTTTTCAACCATACACAATGGTGAGGTTCATTCACGAATTGCTCATCTAAATGGTTACGATAGTGAGGGTATATATTTCCGAACAATGGGAAATAAACCTTATGGCAGACAACTAAAAGAGAGTAAAAAAGTTACTGTGTGTGGTCACTATGGCGAGGGAATTCTTAATCACGATGACGTAGGGGCGGAGCCAGAGTTTGCTCCAGGCTACTCGATTCGTATAATTGGCGAGGTTAGGTTTGTGCCACCCGAGGAGATAATAGCTAAGGCCGAGAGTAATGATATGCTAAAAGTAGCCGCACGAGATATCGAACTCTATCCAGCTATGGCGCAGGGTAATTTTATTATTCATAAGGCAAAAGTTGAGATATTTGATTACGATTTTGCTAAAATTAAACGTCCTTACAAACTACAACGAATACGTGCAGCCTTTGGCGGTGCAACATTTAATCCTGCGGGGGTGTGTATAAACGATAATTGCATCTCCTGTGGTGCTTGTGCTTCAATATGCTCGTTTGATGCTATTGCTAGTACGGGAGATAAGTATAGTGTAAATGGCGATAGATGTGATGATTGTGGTAGTTGCATAGGGGTATGTCCTGCTAATGCAATAGATTTATCACTGATATTTTAACAAAAAATTATCTTTACTCACTTTTTTTGCCTAAATTTGCAGTGTAAAACGAAAAATGTAAGTATATGTCTACGGTAACAACAAGCAAAAGGGCGATTACAACATATCGACTTAAACAGATGAAGCAGGCGGGGGTAAAGATAACTATGCTCACCGCTTATGAGTACACAATGGCTAAGATTATGGATGCCGCAGGGGTAGATGTTATCCTAGTGGGCGATTCGGCAGCCAATGTGATAGCAGGATATACCACTACTGTTCCAATGACACTAGAGAATATGATATACCACGGTAAGGCAGTAACTAGAGGGGTTGAAAAGGCTATGGTTGTGGTTGATTTACCATTCGGTTCGTACCAAGGGAACTCGAAAGAGGCTCTTGCTTCGGCTATTCGTATAATGAAAGAGACCGAGGCTGATGCTGTCAAGCTAGAGGGAGGGAGTAGTGTTATCGAATCGGTAGAGAGGATTGTTTCGGCAGGTATTCCTGTGATGGGGCATCTAGGATTAACACCTCAAGCTATTAATCTGTTTGGTTCGTATTCGGTACGTGCCAAAGAGGAGGCAGAGGCCGATATGCTACTTGAAGATGCGGTTAAACTTGAAGCTGCTGGATGTTTTGGTGTGGTTTTAGAGAAGATACCAGCAGAGTTAGCTCGTCGTGTTACCGATACAATATCGATACCCACAATAGGAATCGGGGCAGGTATGTATGTTGATGGTCAGGTTCTTGTTAGTTACGATATGTTAGGTATAATAAATGATTTTAATCCTCGTTTCTTGCGCCGTTACGCTAATCTACACGACACTATGAGCGATGCTTTTGCTCGCTATTGTGAAGATGTAAGAGAGGGCAATTTTCCGAACGAGCAAGAGCAGTATTAGACATTAAATAACCTGAGTTTTGGATAAGAGATAGTTTAAATTACTTATAACTGTTTCTTATCCAAAAACCAGGTAAATATATTGTTTCTTATACACAACTCAGGTTTAAAGGGCGTAAGTTAATTTAATAACAGAGAATTATGCACCTAGATGAACTATTCATATCTTTAGCGGTAATATTATCTATTGCTAGCGTTACAACCATTATATTTAAATGGTTGCGTCAGCCCTTGGTGTTGGGTTATATCTTAGCTGGAATATTAACAGGTTCGCAACTTATGAAGTTAGGTGGCGATATTATAGATAACGACTCGATTACCCTGTGGGGCGAGATAGGCGTTATATTCCTTCTGTTTGGCTTAGGTTTAGAGTTCAATTTTAAAAAATTACGTAAAGTGGGGCGTGGGGGAGCTATAACGGCAACTCTCGAGGCTCTCTTTATGATTCCTGTTGGTTATGCTGTTGGGCAGATGATGGGTTGGAGTGTTATCGAGTCTATATTCCTTGGGGGTATGTTATCAATCTCCTCAACATCGATTGTAATTAAAGCATTTGACGACCTTAATCTTAAAAGCCGACGTTTCACACAAGTTGTCTTTGGTGTACTTATAGCCGAGGATATAATGGCAGTTGTATTGATGGTTATGCTCTCCTCGATAGGGGCAACTCAGAGTATCGACGGCGAAGGATTACTGCGCGAGGGGCTAATGCTAATGCTTTTTATATTTTTATGGTTCTCGGGGGGTATATATATTATTCCAACCCTGCTACGTAAGTTACGTAGATTATTAACCGATGAGATAGTTCTGATTGTTACCCTAGGGCTCTGTTTTGCTATGGTAGTGGTGGCAGCAAAGAGTGGATTCTCTACTGCGTTAGGTGCTTTCTTAATGGGTGTCATAATTGCTGAAACAGACGAGCAAGAGCGCATTTTACGCCTTATTACTCCTATCCGTCAGCTTTTTGGGGCGGTATTCTTTATCTCGGTAGGTATGTTGGTAAATCCTAGCGTGTTAATCGAGTATTGGCAAACTATTTTAATTATATCATTGGTTGTACTATTTGTTAAGCCTCTAGTTGTGACAATTGGGCTTATGATATCAGGGCGTACAGTTAAGATGGCGGTTCAGTCAGGTTTTTCGCTTGCGCAGATAGGCGAATTCTCGTTTATTATTGCTTCGGTAGGGTTAAGCCTTGGGGTGATATACGATAAAACTTACCCAATTATAGTGTCGGTATCGGTAATTACAACATTTGCTACTCCTTACTTTATGCGATATGCTCTACCTGCACTGCATAGGGTACTCCGCTTTGCTCCTAATAGTTGGCGCGAAATGGTAGAACATCAATCTGTTAGACGAGTAAAGAAGGCAAGGCAGAAATTGTCAAGTACAAATATAAAAACAAATTCTTCCCATATAGGTGTCCTCTTGGTTAATCTAGTGTGGTTGATAGCTATAACCCTCTTTAGTATTAGTGTGTTTACCCCTTTTGTGTATCAAAATTTAGGAAACCATTGGAGTATCAAATTAAATATTATAGTTGTTTCGTTACTTGTTATGTCGCCATTCACCTATGCGGTTGTGTCAAATCGTAATAGGCATAGCGGTACGGTTGTTTACTACATTATTCGGTATGTGATAAGTGGTTTATTGATTTTATTGGTGATAAATAAACAACTCGAAAATATCCCTCTTTCGCTAGGGGTAACAGCTATATACCTGCTATTGTTTATTGGCTTGTCGAGCTCGCTACCCAAGTTGTATCATATGATGGAACAGCGATTTATGCTAAACCTTGATAAGAGCCGTAAGCATAAACGATTATCTATTCCAGAGCATCTAGATAGTGAGCTACATAGCGAATTGTTTATTATTCCGCTAGGAAGTATTATCTCGGGGCACACTATAAGTAGTATATATAAAAAGTTTAATACAGGGGTTCAAATACTATCTATCCACCGTAGGCAAGGCGAGATAAAATTCCCTTCAAATACACACACCATTCATAGCGATGATAGGGTAATGGTGATAGGTAACGAAGAGCAGATTTTACACTTTAAATGTTGTGTAGAGAGTATAGATAGTACACCACGAGCCCCTTCTGTCCGTGCTAATATGGAGCTAACGCAATTAACTATCACTAGCGATTCGCCATTGATAGGGTGTAAGGCTAATGTTTCAGCCCTACGAGAGAGGTTTGATTTTATATTAGTGGGCTATGATATTAATGGAGAGGGGTTCACTCGCCCCAATCCAAAACATAAATTAGTTGAGGGGGATATTATATGGATTGTTAAATAAATTGTATTTCATTAAATTTTTAATATGTGCAATTTAGTTAAAACTTAATACGTTTTCTAGGTAAGATGGCACGTTATCTGGTTGTTGTATTGGTTATAATTGTTTTGTTGTGTTGATTTTATGACGTGTCATCTTTTTTTGTGCCTTTAGGTAGGCTCTATCTTTTTGAGAAATTTCTATGTTTGGTTTGTGCGATTGTAATAATTTTTTTGTTTCGTGCGAGAGGGTCTTTAATCCCTCGTTAGAGAATTGCCCTGTTGTTGTACTTAGTAACAATGATGGGTGTGTTATTGCTCGTAGTAACGAGGCTAAAGCTATGGGGATAAAAATGGGTGTGCCTCTTTATCAGATTAAAAGGTTAGTTGAGAGTAGAAATGTAGTTACCCTATCAAGCAATTACCATCTGTATGGCGATATGTCGAATAGGGTGTTTGCTACCCTTAAACAGCTGTTCCCTTTTGTAGAGATATACTCGATTGACGAGGCATTTATCGATTTTACAGGTGTTGATTCCGAACAGCTTCAGAGTATTGCACGTAACATTGTAAAGGTTGTTAGGCGAAATACAGGTATCCCAGTTAGTATAGGCATAGCACCAACTAAAACTCTTGCTAAAATTGCTAGTAGGCTGTGTAAAATGTACCCTAAGCTAGGGGGATGTTGTGTTATGATTAGACCAGAGGATATAACAAAAGTGTTATCAACCTATCCCATAGAGGATGTGTGGGGAGTGGGGCGTCGGTCGGTTAAGATGTTGTCGTTATATGGTATAGATACAGCTTTGAAATTTCGTGATATGGATTCGAACTGGATTCGCTCGCAGATGAGTATTACGGGATTACGAACACAGCAAGAGTTGCGTTTAGTGTCGGCTATCGAGTTCGAAGGTGGTGCAACAGATAGAAAGACAATAATGATTTCGCGCACATTCGCTAAAGAGCTAACAACTATTGAAGAGCTTAAAGAGCAGTTATCCACATTTACAGCTATGGCAATGGAGAAGTTACGACGGCAAGGTTCGTTAGTGGGTCAAGTGCAGGTATTTCTTCGGACAAACCGTTTTAGGGAGGATAAACCACAATATAAAGATAGTTATATTGCTTGCCTCTCGTCGCCAAGCGATAGTACACTGGAGGTAATGCGCTATTGCGATTTTGCTTTAAAGCAGATATTTACTGATGGTGTTGAGTATAAACGAGCAGGGGTTATTCTGTATGATTTAACCTCGAAGAGTGAGCTCTCGAAGGGGTTATTTAGCGAGGAGTTGCAAGATGGTAAACATACCGAATTGATGCGCACAATTGATGGATTAAATTCGAAGCACGGTAGAGGGACCGTAACTTTAGGGTTACAGCTTAAAGGTGGCATCCGTTCGCAAAGAGAGCATTTATCGCCCCAATATACAACACGATGGGAAGATATAATGGTAGTGAAAGTGTAGAAACTGCTTATTGTATAGTGCCACAATCTATGTTTTGCATCAATTTTAATTGTGTTTTTCATAAATATTGCATTTAATCGCTATATTTATACAAAAAATAGTATCTTCGTGGTTGAATAGTAGTTAATCGAGCAGTAATATTAAGTTTTCTTGAAATGAGTAGTAAATTTATAGATATAAAAGGTGCAAGGGTTAATAACCTTAAAAATATATCCCTAAAGATACCCACCGAACAACTGGTTGTGGTAACAGGGTTATCAGGTAGCGGTAAATCATCGCTTGCCTTTGATACTCTATTTGCTGAGGGGCAGCGTCGTTATGTTGAGAGTCTATCTTCTTATGCTCGTCAGTTCCTAGGACGTATAGATAAACCTGATGTTGAGGAGATAAGTTATATCTCGCCTGCTATTGCAATAGAGCAAAAAGTTATAACCTCTAATGCTCGTTCAACGGTTGGTACTACTACCGAGATATACGACTATCTTAAACTATTATATGCTAGGGTAGGTGCAACATACTCGCCAATCTCGGGCGAGAGAGTTACACGCTCAAGTGTTACAAGTGTTTTAGATTTTATTACCTCCTATGCTGATGGAACACACATATTTATTGCTATATCGGTGGTGTGTGATGAAACTCTTATCGAGAAGATGCTAGAGTATATGGTTGATGGTTATGATAGGGTTTTTGTTGATGGTGAATTTATCTACACAACCGAATTTATGCCTAAATCAGCCGAGTATAAAGATAAAGTTATTTATCTGGTTATCGAGAGGGCCGTAGTGGGCGAGAGTAACGATGGTAGAATGCGTATGGCTGATTCGATAGGCGAAGCGTTCACTTACGGTAATGGGCGATGCGTAATATTTGTTGCTAACGAAACACGAGGATATACCCCTAACCATTTCTCTACCTATTTCGAGCGTGATGGAATGGTATTTGAGGAGCCAAGTGATCATCTATTTAATTTTAATAGCCCATTCGGTGCCTGTCCTCGTTGCGAGGGGTATGGTCGAACAGTGGGGATAGACGAGTCGTTAGTTGTTCCTGATAAGAGTAAGTCTGTATATGATAACGCTATTGTTTGTTGGCGAGGCGAGACAATGGGATGGTGGCGAGAGCAGATTATCCTGTCGGCAGAGAAGAGCGGTTTCCCTATTCATAAACCATACGAGGCACTCAGCGAAAAAGAGAGACTAGATTTATGGCGTGGAACAAAATATTTTAAAGGAATAGATGAATTTTTCGAGTCGCTAGAGGCTGAGAAGTATAAAATTCAATATAGAGTTCTTATATCAAGGTATTCAGGGAAACGTGTATGCCCCGAGTGCGGAGGAGGACGCTTGCGCCGTGAGGCTACCTATATAAAGGTTGGTGGATATAGTATTACCGAGCTGGTAAAGATGCCAATAGAGAAGCTTTATTGTTTGATAGATTCGATGGAACTAACACAATCCGAAGCAGCGACGGCCGCAAGGATTTTAGAAGAGGTACGTAATAGATTGGGTTATCTACTAGAGGTAGGGTTAGGTTATCTTACACTCGACAGGCTATCTTCAACCCTTTCAGGTGGCGAGAGTCAGAGAATTAATTTGTCTACTTCGCTTGGAAGTGCTCTTGTTGGCTCGATGTATATTCTTGATGAACCTAGTATAGGTCTGCACCCACGTGATACTCACCGACTAATTGGAGTGTTAAAGCAGTTACGTGATTTGGGTAATAGCGTGATTGTAGTAGAACACGAGGAGGAGATTATGCGTTCGGCTGATCAAATAATTGATATAGGCCCTAGGGCTGGAGCTTTTGGCGGCGAGGTGGTCTTTCAAGGGGCAATTAACGAGCTTGAGCACGCATCAAACAGCTTGACGGCAGATTATATTACAGGTCGCAGGAGTGTAACCCTACGTGATAATGTGCGCCAATGGCGTGAATATATAGAGATTACCGAGGCTAGGGAGAATAATCTTAAAAAAATAGATGTTAAGTTCCCTCTAGGTGCAATAACTTGCGTAACTGGTGTTAGTGGAAGTGGAAAGTCGTCGCTTGTTAGCGATGTGCTCTATCCAGCTTTGTATAAGTATTATGTAACCGAGGGGGCACAAAGTTTTAATTTCACCTCGCTACAAGGAAATTTATCTAGTCTTAAGGGTGTTGAGTTGATTGATCAGACGCCTCTTGGGCGTTCCTCTAGGTCTAATCCTGTTACATATATAAAGGCGTATGATGATATACGTAAACTTTACGCCTCGCAGAAGTATGCTGTTAGTATGGGCTTTACTCATTCAAGTTTTTCGTTTAATATAGCAGGAGGGCGATGTGATGAGTGTCAAGGCGAGGGAGTTATTCGTGTTGAAATGCAGTTTATGGCAGATATTGTAATGAAGTGCGAAGTGTGCGACGGTAAGCGATTTAAAGAGGAGATTTTGATGGTTAAGTATAAAGATAAATCTATCTCTGATGTGCTAGATATGAGTGTTGATGAAGCTATAGAGTTTTTTGGTTCAGACAATGCTCCCATTAATCGTAAAATAGTTGATAGGCTATCAACCCTTGCAACGGTGGGGTTGGGATATATCAAACTAGGGCAACCTTCATCTACTCTCTCGGGTGGTGAATGTCAGAGGGTTAAGTTAGCCTTTTATCTGCAAAAAGAGAATAGTTTACAGCGCACAATGTTTATATTCGACGAACCTACAACAGGTCTGCACTTTTATGATGTTCAGAAATTGCTTATAGCTATTGATTCGTTAATTGATAGGGGGCATACAGCTGTTATAGTTGAACATAATATGGATGTTATTCGCTTGGCTGATTGGGTGATAGATTTAGGTAGTGAAGGAGGCGATAAAGGGGGCGAGCTGATATTTGCAGGTACTCCGCAAGAGTTATGTAAATGTAAAGAGAGCTATACTGGTCAATACTTGAACGCAAATATACAGAGAGGCTCTTTGCATAGTGAAACTTCGATTTAAGCTACAAATAATCGCAAATTATGTGCGTATTATAATGTGTTGATTATTAGTGATTTTGTGTTTTTTGCAACTCTTTTAACTGAAATATTACACATAATCATTTGTTTTTTAAAAAAAATAGTGTATATTTGCACACTATTAAAATTGATGGAAATAATTAACTAACAAAATAGATTAAATATGTATTGGACATTAGAATTGGCATCAAAATTAGAAGATGCACCTTGGCCTGCAACCAAAGAGGAACTTATTGATTATGCTGTACGCTCTGGTGTGCCTATGGAGGTAATTGAGAATCTTGATGAGATAGAGGATGAAGGCGATATATATGAGAGTATTGAAGATATTTGGCCTGATTACCCGAGTAAAGAGGAGTTCTTTTTTAACGAGGATGAGTATTAAGATTACTCTTTAGGTTTTTAGATTATTAGTGTGAATTGATAGGGGGGGCGAGATGTTTGTTTTGCCGTCCCTATATTATTATTATAATTATGAGAAAACTAATTTTATTTTTATTTTTGCTCATAGGCTCAACATCTGTTTTTTCGCAGGTTATACCTTTCGAAGGGAGTCTAAATGAAGCAAAAGAGCTGTCTGCTAAGAGCGGAAAGCCTATTGTATATATGGCGTCCTCAACTTCCTGAGGGTCGTGTGTACAAATTGCTAGGGATGTATTCCCTAGAGCGGAAGTTGCATTTTATCTTAATAACGAGGTTATTTTTTTATTTAAGCAACTTGATATGAATGATTCTGATGGCATTATTGAGAAGTATATGATTGATGTTTTGCCTACATTTCTTTTTTTCGATTCTAAGGGGAATCATATTAATACCTCTTATGGATCGTCTACCAATCCTATTTCGTTTACTGGGATGATTAAGCGTTTATCTGACCCGCAAAATACCGAGGCAGAGTATAAAAAACGAATCGAGACTAATCCTGCCGAGGGTTTAGAGTATGCACTTTACCTTTTTTATAAGGGCGAATATACGCAAGCTCGCACTGTAGCCGAACAGTCGTTAGCGCACCGTAGGGTAGAGGATAGTTTCAGTGTTGAGCATCTCGAAATGTATCAATCAGTTATCACTAGTGTTGATAATAAACTTTTTGACTATCTTATTGATAGCGATAATAAGAGTAAGATAATATATATTATTGGGCAAATAGGTTATAG
>CAYJHM010000031.1:0-2177 GCA_964369935.1 uncultured Rikenellaceae bacterium | reverse complement strand
CTATTCCGAGATATAATATATATGAGGGGCTTAGGTAGCCAAGAGATGCAAAAGTATTCAGCTAAAGTAAAAACTTTACCTAGTATGCGTACACCATTAATCTCTGCGATTGTTGATAATATTGAAACTATATCCAAGAATAAAGCTAAAGGTATTATTAAAGGTATGAGCGATGCTTTAAAGAAGGGCTATACAGATAGAGATTTGTTTACTGTTCTTACTTTAACGGCACAGCTAAATGCGAAGGAGATTAACGAGAACAAAGCAGAGATTACAGCTATTCTAGCTACTGCCTCGACAATGATTGATGACTACGAATGTAGGGAGAAGATAATGAGAATGATAAATGCAATATCGCAATAGCGAAAAATTTATTGAAAATTATTCGTAAAAGCATTGCGAATTAAAAAAATATTACTAAATTTGCGTCGTGAAAAAGATTTTTAAATTTAAACTATAAAAGTATGAACGTTCCAGCGGAATTAAAGTATTCGAAAGACCACGAGTGGGTAAGAGTTGAAGGCGATGTAGCTTATATTGGTGTTACAGATTATGCACAAAGCCAGTTAGGTGATATAGTTTTTGTTGATGTAGCAACTGAAGGCGAAACACTTGGTAAGGATGAGGTATTTGGCTCAATCGAGGCAGTTAAGACCGTATCTGATGCTTTTATGCCAATCTCTGGTGAGGTTCTTGAGTTTAACGAGATAATTGCTGATGCTCCTGAAACTCTAAACAAAGATCCATATGGTGAGGGTTGGATTATTAAAGTTGCTCCTTCTAATATGGATGAGATCAACGAATTAATGACTGCAGAGGAGTATATTGCAACTATTTCGTAGTGCCTATATGGCAAAATATTTGTAATATCTAGTATGATATATATTAAAGCCACTTAAAGTAGTGGCTTTAATAAACTAAATAAGTGTTAATATATTAACAGTGTTGTTATATGAAGTTTCTAACCGATGAAAAATTGGTAATTGTTGGAGCCGCAGGTATGATTGGTTCTAATATGTTACAGTCGGCGTTAATGATGAATTTAACGCCAAATATTTGTGCATACGATAGCTATAGTCCTGGTCTTGAAGGTACTGTAGAAGAGATGTACCATTGTGCATTCCCAGGGGTGAATATCACCTTTACAAGCGATGTAGAAGAGGCCTTTACTGGAGCATCTTATATTGTGTCGTCTGGTGGTGCTGCACGTAAAGCGGGAATGACTCGTGAAGATTTGCTTAAAGGTAATACCGAGATAGCTGCTGAACTAGGACGTGATATTCGTACCTATTGTCCTGATGTTAAGCACGTAACTATTATTTTTAACCCTGCCGATGTGACAGGTTTAGTTACACTGATACATTCAGGTATCGAGCCGTCTCGTTTAACAACCCTAGCGGCACTTGATAGTACCCGTTTACAGAGTGCTTTAGCTAAGCATTTTAATGTTAAGCAGTGCGAGGTAGTTGGTGCTCGTACTTACGGGGGTCACGGAGAGACGATGGCGGTATTCGCCTCGCCAGCAACTATTCAAGGCGAGCCTCTAATTAGTTTAATTGGTACCGATAGATGTAGTGTAGATCAGTGGCACGATCTTCAGCAGAGTGTGCGTCAAGGAGGTAAGCGAATTATTGACTTACGTGGTCGCTCGTCATTCCAAAGTCCATCATATCTATCTGTTCAGATGATTGAGGCGGCAATGGGCGGAACCTTGTTTGATTTGCCTGCGGGGGTTTATCTTAATGATGATAGATTTCAGCACTTGATTATGGCAATGGAGACGATAATTGATAAAGATGGTGTGCGCTATTCGTATGTTAAAGGGACTGAGGAGGAGTTAGAAGCTCTTGAGCAGAGTGCTGCTCACCTAAGAGGCCTGATAGACGAAGTTATCGAGATGGGAATTATACCACAAAGGGATCAGTGGCATACTCTTAACCCACATTTAGGGTAGTCAGTCAAGTAATTTTTGTTAAGTTTTCGGTATCTGCCTGACGACGTGAAAAAATGATCTGATTTTTTGACCTAAAAAACAACCATTTAATACAAAAAATCGGAAAAATTAGATGAAAAATGAAAATCTCATCCGATATTTTCCGATTTTTATTAGGTTATGCGAGGTAGATTCCCTAAATGTAAATCACCTGACTTGCAATGTGTTAAAATAACTAAAATCT
>CAYJHM010000030.1:10866-14762 GCA_964369935.1 uncultured Rikenellaceae bacterium | reverse complement strand
GCAGAATATTTTTGAACATATAAGAGTATCCTCCCACATATTGACCCCAGGAATCCACTTAATATTATTCTCTACAAAAAGCGAACGTTTAAATAGTTTACTCCAAAGCGAACCGTGCAGTTTGTTATGTAGTAAATTGTGAACACACGATATACCATCCGATGCAACCTCTTGAGCTGCGTAATCCTCAAAGTTGGGTGTAGTGTAGAAAAAATCGCATACAACAATATCTGCCTCACTCTCAACGGCATTGTTATACATCTCCTCAATCATATTAGGCTCGCACCAATCATCTGAATCGAAATGTAGAATATATTTTCCTTGAGCAGCATCAATTGCAGTTTGGCGAGCAACAGCTAATCCACCATTTTGCTCGTGGTTGATAATAGTAACATCAAGATTAGAGTACTCTGAAATAACACTTTGGGCAATCTCAATTGAACGATCTTTTGTGCAGTCGTTCACCAAGATATACTCAACACCTTCGGTTTTGCTCTGTCCAAATATAGAACGCAGCGAGCGTTCGATATACTTCTCAACACCATATATTGGTATTAGTACAGATACATCCACTTTCTTTTTCATATACATATAATTTGTTTTTCGATAGTTGTATTCAATAGTTAGTTCTAAAATTTAGTGCTTGATTTACGACTATCTTTTATATTTCTTAAAAATCTTATTAACCGAAAAGGGAATAAAAAACCCTTTGACGCAAGCCATAAGGAGTATGTAATATACTTAGGTGCATTAAGTAGTTTTTTTATCGACCCTGTATCTTCGTGATAGAGTGCTGCATATTCTCGCTGTAACTTACCGCTTGAATGATATACAATAAATTGTTTTGTAGCTATTTTTCGTACAACAAATCCCTCTTTCATCTCCTCTTGATATCCATACTTACTAAGTAATGAGTCAATTTCCTGCATCAAAAACACTAAATTATCCAACTTAGCCTTTGTTAGATTGTTTGTAACAGCCGAACTATTTTGCACATAGTGAAGATAAGCCTTGGGTAGGTATGTTACTTTTTTTGCTTCGGCAAATAGCTTTGCGCACACTAGCATATCTTCGCCGAAGTTAAATCCAGGGAAAAAGTATCTCTCATTGTCAAGATATAGAGACCTTCGCACTAATTTATTCCATAAAACCCAATATACATTTCCATAGAGCACTCCCTTAAGGGCATCTTTGCCATTATCGGGTGTTGGTAGTGTGTCGTAAAATTCGCCCTGCGTTTTCGATATATAGTAATCTGTACTTACAATGTCAGCATTATTTTCCAAAGCGCAATTATACATATCTTCTAACATATTAGGCTCGCACCAATCATCCGAATCGATGTATATGGTATATTTACCACAAGCATTATCTAAAAGTGTCTGACGTGCTGCGGCTATCCCCCCATTCTCTTTGTGCTCAATAATTTTTACATCTAAAGTAGTGAACTCAGCAATTAAAGCACGTGCAATCTCCATCGAGTTATCTTTTGTGCAGTCGTTCACCAAGATAAATTCAACGCCTGAGGTCTTACTCTGCGAAAAAATAGATCGTAACGAACGTTCGATGAATTTCTCAACTCCGTATATTGGTATTAATACCGATATGTCAATTTGTTTATCACTCATAACGAATCTATTTTTTTGATTTTATTACTCCTCTTATTTCTCGGTATAGCATAATCGAGTTAAAAGAGAGCATATTTCCACGTGTTGCTGCCATTAATGCTTTGCGCAAATAGTGGGGTAGCGAGTCACACTCCATAATGTATGGTGTAGCTTCAGGGTATAACTTAGCAAAATTTCGTCTTCGCTTACCTTTCGAATTTTTCATTAAACTACACTTTTCAATAACCTTCTTCCACATAAGCGCGCCCTCTATCTCCTTGTAGAATCCTCTTGTTCGGAAGAACTGCTCGATATCTTGTAAGTATGCCTCGATATCGCCAAGTTTATCTACATGGAACTGCGAGGTGATTGATTGTGTCCTATAAATATATGTATAAAATACTTTTGGCAGATAGACAATTTTCTTTGCGTAGCATAGCAACTTTAAACATATTATTAAATCCTCTCCAAGATTGATACCCTCAACAGAGTTAATATCGTTTTTAGTAAATAAATCACGCTTAATAAGTTTGTTCCACACCATACCGTACATGCGATTCATAAGCATTTTGCGAGCACACTCGAAACCATCCCCCGTAACAGGCTCTTGAATAACTATTCGCTTATCACCCTCGAGTCTCACAAAATCACAACATACCATATCGGCATCGTTCTCTACGGCAGTTAAGTGTAGGCTTGCTAACATCTCTTTGTCGCAAAGATCGTCCGAGTCTAGAAACATAATATATTCGCCTTGTGCCGCATCTAAAGCACTTTTGCGCACCGCACCAATTCCTTTATTAGTTTTATGCTCGATAATACGAATAAGTAATTCGGGAAACTCTAAAATTAATTTATTTACAATCTCCATCGACCGATCACGTGTGCAATCATTCACTAAGATAAACTCAACATTGTCTGTTTTGCTTTGTGTGAATATTGAACGCAATGAATTCTCAACATACGCCTCGACACCGTAAATGGGAATGAGTACCGAAATATCTATTTTTGAACTTGTCATACTCTACTATTTTTACGTTTTAAAACACTACGCATACAATTTCTTAAGTTAGTCAATGCCCCAAACGTACATAGGCAACCATTAGATGCAGCACGTAGAGCTAACCGCCTATCAAGGGTCAAGTTTTTCATTCCCATAATATATTGGTTGTACTCGCTATACATCTTCGCATAATTACGACGATGCTCTTTGGCGCAATGACGTAAAAGAAAATATTTAGTGTGTAATATCTTGTGTGTAAATGCCTCTCTCACACTCTCAATAAATCCACGCTCGTTGAAGAATTTATCTAGTTCAGATATTGTGTCAATCACATTTTGAAGCTTCGCAGGAGATGCAACACTGCATATCGAGCCTTCGTTTTGAATGTAATGAACATAGGCTTGTGGAATATGTACTACCTTATCTGCATAGCAAAGGAATTTTGTACTTATCAGCAAATCTTCCCATAGATTTATTCCTTCAATCCACTTAAGATCATTATCAACAAATATTGAACGACGATACAGCTTACTCCAAACCGAACCGTGAAGGTAATTTTCTAGGATATCCTTAGCACACTCGATACCATTAACACCAACCTTTTGGTGCGAATAGACACTGCGCTCTTGATAATCGATAAAGAAATCGGCAATCACAATATCCGCATCATTCTCAACAGCGGCATTGTGCATCTGTTCTATCATTTGTTGCTCGCACCAATCATCCGAGTCGATATGAAGCACATATTTACCCTGTGCAGCCTCCATTCCTCGTTGGCGTGCTGCTGCAAGACCTCTATTCTTAGGTTGAGCAATAGTTTTAATGTCGAGATTAGCAAATTCAGCAATCACACGATGAGCAATCTCCATAGACGAGTCGGGACTACAATCATCTACCAAAATAAACTCCACACCAGTGGTTTTACTTTGGGTAAAAAGAGACCTTAATGCTCTTTCAATAAATTTTTCGACGCCATAAACGGGCACGATTACAGATATATCAATCATAGCTTTATCTCATTATTGTTTTTGCTAAACCAATTAAATTGTATATACTATTTGCAAGCCAAAATCTACCCGATCTGGCATTGCTTAAAGCAAGTTTATAGTGCTTAGGTAACTTTGTAGAATTGGCAATATGTTGAGGTGTAACATCGTTGTACATCTTTGCAAACTCCCTCTGCTGCTTACCACGACTATTGCAAATGAGTATGTTTAGTAGTGAAGCACGACCATATTTAAAAGATTCTCTATAATCTTCAAGTCGCCCTATCTTCTCAAGGAACT
>CAYJHM010000030.1:9182-10856 GCA_964369935.1 uncultured Rikenellaceae bacterium | reverse complement strand
CATACGCTAATTTATCGGCCAAAATGTAGTTATTTAAACGCTTGAGGCTTAATTTATTATTAGTAAGCGATCCTTGATTTTGAAAATAGTGTAGATATGCCTTAGGTAGGTGAACAACCTTGCCTGCAAACGAAAATATCTTTATATATATCAACCAATCTTCGGCAATATCTAATCCTGGCACCCAGCTAAGGTTATTTTTGGTACATATCTCTCGGCGGGTGAGTTTATTACAAGTAGAACCGCTCATCCTACCCTCAAGTATCGCTTTCACACATTCAGGACCATTGCCTGCTGGTAACATCTTTTTATACTCCATACGAGAAGGGTAGTTTACAAAAATATCAGCAACAACGACATCGGCATTGTTCTCTAATGCACAGTTGTACATCTCCTCTAGCATTGTAGGTTCGCACCAATCATCAGAATCTATATGAATCATATACTCGCCTTGGGCTGCTGATATACCTGTTTGGCGAGCAGCAGCCAATCCTCCATTCTCCTTATGTTCAACGATTTTGACGTTTAAATTAGGGAACTCATTAATCACATTACGTGCTACCTCCATCGAGTTGTCGGGTGTGCAGTCGTTCACAAGCACAAACTCAACACCTTGAGTTTTTGTCTGAGTGAAGAGAGAACGTAACGACTTCTCGATATATTTTTCTACCCCATATACAGGAGTAATTACTGAAATATCCATATATGATTACTTTAATTTTTTTAGTGTATTGTGAATTGAGTTAGTGAGGTTATATATCCATATATTACCATTTTCAGCGCAGCGTAGAGCCATTCTTAATTTTGATGGTAGTACATTATTATTATTTAATTTACCATATAGTTTTATATAGTTACGCTGTTGCCTCTTTGCGCAGTACCTAAGAACAAATAGTTTAGTGATTGCTTTTCGTTGTATAAGTTCGTTTGCATACTCATCGGCTACATTATTTTGAATGAAGTAATTTTCAACCTCATTGCACATATCAATTGCATTGTCGAGTTTCTTTTGCGAGAATTGAGCAACAATAGAGCTATCATTCTGCACATAGTGTAAATATCCGTTGGGAAGGTAGGCAATTTGCTTAGCATTAAGAAATAGCTTTAGGCATATCAGCATATCTTCCATAAAATTTATTCCCTTAATAAACGATATGTTCCCATTAGTAAAGAGTGTGCGTTTGAATAATTTATTCCATAAAGCACCATGCAACTCGCCTTTAAGTAGAGCCTTGATAGCTGCGTTAGTTGTGTTAGGTATAGCTTGCTTTACATATACTTCGCCTTTGGGGCTCTTAACAAAAAAATCGCATACCACAATATCAGCACTATTATTTATAGCATGCTCGTACATTTGGGCAATCATATCGGGTTCGCAGAAATCATCAGGGTCAAAATTGAGTATATACTCACCAGATGCAGCCTCAAGCCCTGTTTGACGTGCAGCAGCTACTCCTTCGTTTTGAGATTTATCTATAATTTTAATATTCAAATGCGGATAGTGCGCTATAAGTTCACGAGCTATGATAATCGAACTATCAGGCGTAGCATCATTTACCAAAATGTACTCAACACCCTCGCTTTTACTCTGTGAGAAAAGCGAACGTAGTGAGGCTTCGATAAAAGCTTCAACACCATAAATTGGCACTATAACTGATACATCTACCATAGTTT
>CAYJHM010000030.1:0-9172 GCA_964369935.1 uncultured Rikenellaceae bacterium | reverse complement strand
CTAAGTAAAGGTTCTCTAAACGTTTTACATTATCTTTAATATCATAGCCAGCATCAATGATTTGTTTAACCATATCAACCTGTCTATCTGCATCTTTGTAGCTTAATATTCTCTCAGCCCACTCTACATATCCTTTGTCGAGTGAAAATTTCTCTACCAATTTAGTTACTACTACCTCATCGGTGATAACCTCTGATATAAGGGCAGGCATTCCAGACACTTGCACCTCTATAATAGTTACAGGGAACCCCTCAAAGTGTGAAGGGAAAATAAAAGCATCCATCGCCATCATCAACTCTGCAACATCACTACGCGATCCTACAAAGTTTACCACATTTTCTAACCCTAGATTTTTAGTTAGCAACTCCATTTCGGCTTTTAATGCCCCGTCACCAACAAGAAGCAGACGTGCATCTTCGCAACGGTTATATATCTCTTTAAATGTATTTATTATGAAACTATGATTTTTTACTTGCGAAAAATTACCTACATGTCCCACAACAAAATTATTGCTATATCCCAAGCTCTCTCGCATATTAGCCCTGCTTTCAGCCGATAACTTAAATAGTGATGTGTCTACGGCATTATTAAGAACCGTAAAAGGACGCTCACCATAGTAGCAAACACCAGCTTTATCACCACACGCCAATAGATGCGTTGCGTAACGGTTAGCTAACGATTTTGTAATCTCATATCCAACCTTACGAGATGCAGTATAGGTTGGGTTTGAGGTATGCATATGCACTATTCTACATCGTCTTTTAAGTCTCTTAGCAACAGGAAAAATTAATCCAGCAATTTTGAAATTGTGAATGTGAATAATCTCCCACTCAGGGTGCTCTTTAAGTAGTTTATTCCACGAACGTAAAAACGATATAAGGTTGTATCCCTTAAAGCGAGGTAGACGAAAAATGCGCCCACCTAATTTTGTGATTTCTGCCTCGTAAGCCCCCTCCTCTTTAAAATTAACGGCAAAATCGAATTGTACATTCTCACGATTGATGTTACGATAATAATTCATTATCATCGTCTCAGCTCCGCCTCGATTTAGTATGCCAAAAACTTGTAAAACTCTTACCATATTCTCTAATTTAGTTCCTCACTCACTTGTGTTATATTGCACATTATCTCGTCGGTAATCGTAACGGGCTCATCGTGCCATACACCCTGACGGTCGAAGTAACCACCTGCTTCATATATAGCATTAAAATCAAATCCGTAACACATTTCAATAATTAAACCTTTACCATTACTTTTATCTACAACATAATCGAAACCGATACATTGAAGATTTAAATCGTCGGCACATTTAAATGCCGAGTCGATAATATTCTTCGTAACTAAGCTTTTATCATAATAGAAATCACCTCCGCCAGATGCCCTGAAATCACCCGTACGGACATTACGGACAAAGAATGATAATTTATCACCAATCACAACTACCTTAATATCGTAACCATCATTTGGAATAAACTCCTGAAAATAGCAATATCCACTCTCGTTTGGCATCATTTTAGCATTTAAACGAGTAGATAAGAACATAGGAATCTTTTTTATTCTGCTCACCAGTGTCTTAAAGTTATATGACGACTGTGCTTTTGAGTAAGCTTTGTACATTAGGCTAGGAGCAGGATCGAATCCTTTACCGAACATTTGACGTGCATATTTCATAGCCTGTGAGCTATTTCTTAGCATCTTAACATTGCTTGCGCCCGAACCATTACGGAGCTTTGCAACAATAGGATATTTAGTGTTTTTTAGAAATTCGGTTGTACTCTTTAAACTGTAGAATACCCAGCTTTGAGGTATAGGAGCATCAACCGATTTAAAGGCATACATCTCGGCAATTTTATCGTCGAAGTGCCAAATTGTATCGTTTGAAGGAAATACTTTAACGCCTTGCTTTTCAGCAGAAAGCAGAATGTTTCGTGATTGCAGTATATCTGCGTATAGGTAATTTTGAATAAACCACACTACACAATCACACTCTTTCATCTTAAAGATTGCGTCGTTCGAGTATGGATCTATAATTTCGTGCTCTAATCCATTTTTATTACAGAACGAGACACAACCACTAACCGCATCATTACTCCCCTCGTGGTTCCACATACTAAGATTCTGGCAAATTCCTATCTTCATCTTCTTTTGATTCATATTCATTCGATTTAACAGATGAGATTGCAAAAGCAACCACAACCAATGAAACAATTTTATTCCTATGTCTAAATGCCGTGCCCGCATTAGTTGTTCCATAAGCAAAAATAAAGGTAACAACCATTATCGAGGTTAGCAAAAATATTTTGAAGTTTCGGTTGATAGCACCTGCTGCTCTATTTCGCCACATAGTGTAAAACATATACATATATATACCACCATCAACCATAAATCCAATGAGGTCGTTTGGTCCTCTCCATTCGGTAGGAAGTGGAGAAAAGAGGAAGTAGAACATTTTTAATGGTGCAAACATTAAACTCATTGCAACACTATTACTATTAATCCACTTTAAGTAGTCAGACCCCCCTCCGTTTGTTTTGTTCGTAACTTCAACTATATCGTTTATATTTTCGTACTCAGCAAATTTACCCGTAAAAAGTCCCATATACGAACTTGCTCCAGCACTTATTGCCGCAAGAAATATCAAACTTATTATCGTGTTTTTTGATATTGTTACTCGCTGCGAGTCGGGATTATACAAAATGAACGCTACTGTGTAACCCAATATTACCCCTATAACTCCAGCGTGCATTGTAGAAGCAATCAATACTGATGCTATACTTCCCACTATGTTAAGCCCGCCACCTCGCAAGAACCACCTTACAAAGAATAGCAGGGATAGCGCAACGAAAAATTCAATCCATGCCTCACGTAACAGAATAGCAGACAGAATGTTCAAGTTTGGCAGGAATGTGACAATCAGCGTACCATAAAAAAGATTCTTGCTTGTAACATTTAGCTCCCTTAAAATTTTCTGTACACAGAATATAACCCCCATACCAAGTAGCACATTAATAAATTGTGCTATAAGCCTAGAACAGTTGGTTAATCGGTAAATATAGGTGAGATAGACCGTATAATTACCCCTGTAAACCTCTTGGTAGAGCTCTACATTCTTCTTCGATACATTGTGAAACATCTCAGTGTCTGCACCAGAGTTTAGTATAAAGAACCAATCGTAGTAATCGGCAAATAGTATAAGAACTCTTATTGCAAAACCTACAAAAATAACATTTCGAAATTCTATATTTTTATTACCATATATATAGCAAACCATCATCAGAAACCCGATGAAGATTGCAAATATAGAGTATGTATCGTTATCGATTACCATTTCTTAGTTTAAAAAAATTCTTTTTAGGCTTTTTACTCTCCTCAGTATAACTATAAGTATAGTTGTACGAATAACTGTACGAGTAGTTGTACAATTTATTCTGTATATCAACATCATTTACTAGTATAGCAGGATTAACTAAGCGATTCTCGCTGTATAACTTGTTTAAGTTGCCCATAATTGCCTTAGGAGCAACACCTGCCCTCATAATCCACATAGTATTGTCAGCTATACGATTTATTATTGAAGCGTCAGCCACAACAAAGTATGGTGTCGAGTCGATGAAGATATAATCATACTGCGAACGTAACTGTTTGATAGCCTCCTCGAAACGAGCCGATTTGAGAAGTGTAACAGGATTAGTAGGGGTCTCGCCAACACTTAAATAATCTAAGTTATCCGAATACTCGCTCTTGCAGATAAGTGATTGAAGATTTTCTGTTTTGCTATATAGATAATCCGCAAACCCCGTCTCTTTATTAGCTTTTAGTAATTTACTTAAACCCTTACGTCGCATATCACAATCGATAATCAATACTTTATTATTTAAGTGAGCGCAACTTAATGCAATATTGAGTGTTACAAAGGTTTTACCCTCGCCCTCGACAGATGATATTGTGTGTATTACACGTGCTCTGCTCTCCTCTTTAGTGTCTTTGGAGTTGTACATAGTTATAACGTCTAACTCATTGCACACCATCCTAAACACCTCGTTAATAACCTCTTTGCTATCTTCAGCAACTACAATACTGTCGTTTACCATAGCTTTTGGTCTCTTGATTATTATACCTAGAACAGGGATTTTTGAGTGCTCCTCAATATACTCCTTAGTTCTAATCTTATCGTCCATAACTGTGATTCCAAAATATACACCCACAGGTAAAGCAAAACCAACTATACCAGCAATTAGTAAAATAAATGGCACGTTGGGTGCAATTGGAAATCCGCTTGAGGTAGTAGGTTCGATTATTATAGCATTCGACTCGGTTACAGCAAGTTGCATGGCATTAGCCTCGCGCTTGTTAAGAAGGTATAGATATAACTGTTCTTTAATACTCTGCTCACGCATTACATCTTTTACAATTTTTTCGTGCCCTAATAGATTTGATAATTGTGACGATGCTTTATTGCTATTTGTTAAGATTCTCTCCTTTTGAAGTTGCAGAGTACGATTAAGATTATCTGCTGCAATAATTAAGTTATCTTTTGCAAGTTGAACCTCTTTAGCTAGCGTAACATATATAGGATTTCTTCTTCCCGAACTAGATGATATTTCCAAAAGTTCGGCAACCAATGCATTGTACGAATTTACTTGCTCTAAAATACCTATATCCTCGAATAACTTGTTTGGTGGTAGTAGCTTGTACTCATCATCATCCATATTTAAATCCTGGCGAACCGATTCGATTAAAGCTGTTTGTAGGTCAATTGCGCTCAACTCCTTATCGTACTGAAGACGTTGCTCGTAAGCTACACTACTTGCCGAAGATAGGTCGGTTACGTTATTGTTCTTCTTAATATCTTCCAAACGACTATCTATTGCGCCAAGATCTTCGTATATAAGTGATATACGATTTGCAATAAACTGCTCGGTACTAAGCGCTGTATGATTTTTTTTGTTAATCACATTCTCGTTATACACATCAATAAGTTTGTTGATAATGTCAAATGCTAGCTTGTTGCTTGTGTCTGAGTAGCCAATAAATACAGCTCCTGTCGAACGATCGGTTCTGTAAATGGTTAAATTTTTGCGAATCTGAGCAACACTTCTTTCGTTAGGGGTAAGCTCTACATTAATTGTGCTCTTAGCGTAAGCATTGCCCCAACTCTCTGTTGGACGAACAGAAAATCGTAAATTATTGATACTTATAGTGTCGCCAAAATTAGCACGCTGCTCTTCAATCTCTTGTGGTTTGTTGTTTCTCAATCCAATAAGGTTCAGTAAATCATTTATTAGCGATGAGTTACCAGTACTAAGCCTGTATTTAAACTCTCTTAACGATAAGATTTCAATCTCGATATTAGCCCTGCTTCTTGCTGATTTATCTATCCAATCTACTGCGATTGGATTTGCACCATAGATATTTACCTCACGTAGACGGTGCTTGATACTATATTTGGTTCCTAGGTTTAGCTCATCGACAACGTTAGCTATCAAATTCGATGATTTTAGAACAACTATTTCGTTCTCAACAGAGCTATTCGGTACGGCTACACCTAAATCCTCCATAATGGCCGAATCAGGGCTTGAATTATCCGATGAGTCTTTAAGAAGAATGTTGGCCTGTGCCGAGTATCTCTCGGTGATGCTTTGCGAGTATATGTACCCCATTATTACGCACACAGCTATAGATATTACGAAGAAATACCAATAACTAAATAATATGTGTATCATCGACGCAAGTGGCGCAGCATTGCTTTTAACGTTATCTTTCATAGTTTAACTTATTAAATATTACCTAACAACACGACAAAAATTCAAACCAAACTTTATAAGTATTTAGAATTCAGCTAATTTATGCTGATGTTATTTGTAAAAATAGAAATTGTAATGGGTTGAACCATACGCATTTGTGTTAAAAATGAGCCAATTTCTAATTTCTGCAAAGGTACTGAATTTATTTCAATTATGCAAGGGTATTTTCAAAAAAAATGGTTAATTATATATGTTTAAAGTTGATTATTTTGTATTATGTAAATTATGCAACATACAAACAATTTTTTAATGTTGTTTGTATGTTGCAGATGTGTTATGAAAACTTTTTAGCGAATCTTAAAAGAAGATACTACCAACTAATATAGATATAAGTGAAGTTGCAAAAGTTAATCCAAGACTGAAGAAACGATCATCGTTAAGTAGCTGACCACTACGTGATGCACGCTTGTTTGGCTCAACATATAAGATATCATTTTGCTTAAGATAATAGTAAGGAGAGTTGAAAATATCCGCCTCCGTTACATCAAGTTCCACAATTTTACGTTTCCCATCAATCTCACGAACAAGCACAACCTCTTTTTTCTTACCAGTATTCTGAATATCACCAGAGGCAGCAATAGCATCAAATATTGATACACGATCCGAGTCGAAAGTCTTAATTCCAGGGCTAGATACGCCTCCTAAGACCACAATTTTAAAATTCTGAAGTCGCACAGTCACTATTGGATCGTTAATATAACCGCCAAATTCGATTAATCTCTCGATATGCGAAGAGATTTCATCATTGGTCATTCCTGCAACCTTAATTTTCCCTAATATTGGGAAGTAGATATAACCTTTAGAGTCTACAAGGAAGGTATTGAACGATACTTCACCATCATTTGATGCAGCATTAGCAGAGGCACCCTGCATAAAAGGAACCACTAAATCGGGCTTTAAGCAGGTAATATTAATCTGAAGTACATCATCATTATTTACCTTCAAGTCGTAGTTCTGCACTATATCATGCGTCATTATATGTTCGTAATTATTGAGGTATGTCAAATTTTTAGTTGACGAACACGATGCTGAAAGCGCTACGATTAGGATTAGTAATATATGTCTCATAAGTTTATAGTTTGTTAATTTTTTCTCCATTTCCAAGTACCCATTTTACATCATAAATTACACTATCAGGCAATGATAGAGACGAAATATCGATCTCTGCGAACTCTTGATGAGCAACACATAACACTATAGCGTTATATCTATTTTCAGGCATTTCGGTGTGTATATCTAAATTGTATTCGTGCTTAACATCTTCAGCCGATGCCCAAGGGTCATAAATACTCACATCTATACCATACTCCTTAAGGCTATTTATAACATCTACTACTTTTGTATTTCTAACATCCGGGCAATTTTCTTTAAATGTTATGCCTAATACAAGAACCTTAGAACCAAGAATTTGAATGGAACTTTTTATCATTGCACGCACCACTTGATTAGCTACGTACTCTCCCATTCCATCATTCATACGGCGACCAGCTAGTATAATTTCTGGGTTGTAGCCATACTCTTGTGCCTTTTGCGATAGATAGTATGGATCAACACCGATACAGTGACCTCCAACTAAACCTGGGCGGAATGGAAGGAAGTTCCACTTTGTCCCAGCTGCCTCTAATACAGCTTGAGTGTCAATATTCATTAAGTTGAATATTTTAGAAAGCTCGTTTACGAATGCTATATTAATATCACGTTGAGAATTCTCGATAACTTTAGCTGCCTCGGCCACTTTGATTGTTGGTGCAAGGTGAGTACCAGCTTCGATTACCGATTTGTAAATATTATCCACTATCACACCTATCTCTGGTGTCGAGCCAGAGGTTACTTTCTTAATTTTTTCTACTGTATGAAGCTTGTCTCCAGGGTTGATACGCTCAGGAGAGTAGCCAGCAAAGAAGTCTTTGTTGAATACCATACCCGATACACGCTCAATCACAGGAATACAATCCTCCTCAGTTGCCCCTGGGTATACAGTCGATTCGTATATTACGATATCCCCCTTCGAGATAACGTTACCTACTGTCTCACTCGCTTTGATTAATGGAGTAAGATCTGGTGCGTTGTTTTTGTTTACAGGTGTAGGCACTGTTACGATATATACGTTACAGTTGCGAATATCTTCTATGTTTGCACTACACACAAAACCATTCTCGATAGCCTTGCTCAACACGTCGTTGTCTACTTCGAAAGTCGAGTCAATACCATTCATTAATTGTGCTACGCGCTCATTATTAATATCAAAACCGATAGTTTTGTACTTTGTGGAGAATAGCCTTGCTAGAGGCAAACCTACATATCCTAATCCAATTACAGCAATTTTGTGCTCCATATTTTTATTTTAAATTTTCCCAATACCATTTAATAGCCACTTTAAGCCCCTCTCTCATTGAGAATTTTGGGTCGTAATTAAGTAGCTGTTTTGCTTTATCAACATTTGCTAACGAGTGAGGTATATCACCTGCTCGTGTAGGTCCATATATCACTGGAACATCTGCAATTTTAGGGTCAAACTCTGATAACGAACATTTTATTGCATCAACTAAATCATTTAGAGTTGTGCGCTCGCCATAAGCAGTATTATAGACCTGATTAACAGACTCTATGTTGTTAGTCTGCATTGCTAACATATTCATTTGAACCACATTGTCTACATAGGTGAAATCACGCGAGTAGTTTCCGTCACCGTTTATTGTAGGACTCTTATACTCCATAAACATTTTTATAAATAGCGGTATGACAGCTGCGTAGGCACCCTGAGGATCTTGACGTTGGCCGAATACGTTAAAGTATCTAAGCCCAATACACTCCATCGAGTATGTGCGAGCGAACACATCAGCATACAGCTCGTTTACATACTTAGTAATTGCATAAGGAGATAGAGGTTTTCCAATTACATCCTCTACTTTAGGAAGAGATTCGCTGTCGCCATAAGTAGAAGAACTAGCAGCGTAGATAAATCGTTTAACCTTTGCGTCGCGTGCCGCAATTAACATATTCAAAAATCCAGATACATTTGCATTGTTAGTAGCAATGGGATCTTTGATTGATCGTGGTACTGAACCTAGTGCTGCTTCATGAAATACATACTCAACACCTTGTACCGCCGCATGGCAGGTTTCAATATTACAGATATCACCCTCGATGAGATTAAAATTAGGGTTATCAGTAAATGATACTAAATTCTTCCTATGTCCTGTTGAGAAGTTGTCTAAGCACACTACCTGGTGGTCAGCTTTTAACAGTGCTTCACATAAATTCGAGCCTATAAAACCAGCTCCTCCTGTTACTAATATTTTGCTCATTTGTAAAAATGTAATTGTAATTCAATATATGTTCAGTAAATGCTCAAAAAGTAATATTTT
>CAYJHM010000029.1:0-14787 GCA_964369935.1 uncultured Rikenellaceae bacterium | reverse complement strand
GGCTCCGTTCAAAACAAAATATCACCCCCATTTTTGAGGTAATTCTCAAAAATGGGGGTGATTTTATGTTAAACGTTATGCTAAATATTAGCTAAGTAGCTTATAAGTATCGCTAGCGATTACTAACTCCTCGTCTGTTGGGCAGATAACAACCTTAACTTTACCCTCTGATAACATAACCTCAGTACCACGGATATTGTTGTTTGCCTCGATAAAATCAACACCTAAGTAGCTAATGCTCTCGCAAACCTCTTTACGTACGATATCATCGTTCTCGCCAACACCACCAGTAAACACAATCATATCTACGCCATTCATCTCAGCAGCATATCCACCGATAAAGAACTTGATAGACTTGATAAATACATCAAGAGCAACCTTAGCACGCTCGTTTCCAGCCTCTACACCCGAGTGGATATCACGCATATCGTTTGATATACCCGAAACACCTGCAAGACCCGACTTCTTGTTAATCAAATCAGAGATACCATCAAGAGATAGACCCTCTTTGTTAGCAATATAAAGAAGAGCACCTGGATCAACTGTACCACAACGAGTACCCATCATTAGACCATCTACTGGAGTGAATCCCATTGATGTATCGAACGACTTACCATTTACAATAGCTGTAATAGAAGCACCGTTACCAATGTGACAAGTGATAATTTTCGAGTTGTTGATATCTAAACCAGCAAACTCAGCCGACTTCTCAGCAACATACTTATGTGATGTTCCGTGGAAACCATACTTACGCACCTTCATATCCTCATAATAGCTATAAGGAAGAGCATACATATAGTTCTCTTGTGGTATAGTTTGGTGGAATGAAGTATCAAATACAGCAACCTGAGAAACATTAGGAAGAAGAGACTCGATAGCTAAGATACCCTTCATGTGAGCAGGGTTATGAAGTGGAGCTAATTCGAATAGCTGCTCTATCTTTGCTTTTACATCCTCGTTGATAACAACACTCTGTGAGAAGAACTCTCCACCGTGTGCTACACGATGACCCACTGCATTAATCTCCTCAAGAGCAACTACACCGTGCTCTGCTGAAGTGATAGCATCAATTATAAGGTTAATACCCACTGTGTGATCAGCAATAGGAGGGAAAACCTCGTACTTATCTTTGCCAGTAGGCTTGTGTGTAAGGATACCCTCACTTAGACCAATACGCTCAACGCCACCCTTAGCTAAAAGATCGTGACCATTCTCGCTCATTCTAATTACTTGATACTTGATTGATGAGCTACCGCAGTTTAATACTAAAATTGTCATTTTTTATTTAAGTTTTTAATATAAATTTATTTTTTTTCTCCTTGACACTGTACAGCTGTGATTGCAACTAGGCTAACAATATCCTCAATCGAACAACCACGCGATAAATCGTTTATCGGTGCTGCCATTCCTTGAAGAATAGGACCAACTGCATCAGCACCAGCCATACGCTGAACTAACTTATACGCTATGTTACCAACCTCTAAAGTAGGGAACACAAGAACGTTAGCGTGACCTGCAATCTTACTACCTGGAGCCTTCTTCTCGCCAATTGATGGGATAATTGCTGCATCAGCTTGTAACTCGCCCTCAATCATTAAAGTAGAATCCATCTCTTGAGCCATACGTGTAGCCTCAACTACCTTATCAACCATTTCGTGCTTAGCCGAACCTTTTGTTGAGAAACTTAACATAGCAATACGTGGCTCCATTCCTACAATAGCACGTGTTGTGTGACCTGTTGAAACAGCTATCTGAGCTAACTCGGCAGCTGTTGGATTAGGATGAACAGCGCAATCAGCAAATACCATAACACCATTATCACCAAACTCTTGAGGTACATTCATAATAAACGCACCCGACACAACCGAGATACCTGGCTTAGTTTTAACATATTGGAAAGCTGGACGTAGAACATCACCAGTAGAGTTATTTGCTCCTGCAACCTCACCATCAGCATCCCCTGCCTTAATAATTAATACCGCTAGGTAAAGAGGATTAACTATTAACGACTCTGCCTGCTCAGCTGTTAAACCTTTACTACCTCTGATTTGAAGCATCAAATCAACGTACTTAGCTTTGTTAGGATTATTAAGTGGATCGATGATTGTCATCTTATCTAGGTTATTAACGCCCCACTCTGCTGCACGTGTAGCAATAATCTCAGGATTACCAATTAAGATAACCTCTGCTAGGCCTTGCTCAACAATTTCGCCTGCAGCTTTTAATGTACGCTCCTCCTCTGCTTCAGGAAGTACAATTCTCTGAAGATTCTCTTTAGCTTTCGCCTTAATTTGATTAATTAATTCCATCTTATCTATAAATTATTATTTGTAAAATTCGCTTTATTTATCATTAATTGATATTAACTAACCACTTAACGAAATTAGCACCGCAAAGATAAAATTTATTCTGTAAAGTTGTATCTAATTTTGCAATTATTTTAATGTTAATATATTAACACTCAATAAGAGGCGTATAATTTCAAAAAAATAATTAACTTTGCAATGTGAATTTACAAACAATATATAATTAAATGACTAAAAAGAGAATGAAGAGATTGATTTTAACCATCGCGTTGATTGCTTTGGGCTTTAGCGCCTCAGCAAATCCATTGTGGATGCGCTATCCAACAATTTCGCCCAAAGGCGATATGATTGCCTTTACCTACAAAGGCGATATTTACACTGTTTCAAGCAGTGGTGGCACTGCAAATAGGCTAACCACCTCAACAAACTACGAAAGCACCCCAATATGGTCGCCTGACGGCAAGAGCATAGCTTTTAGTAGCGACAGGTATGGCAATAGAGATATTTTTATAGTTAATAGTAAAGGGGGCGAACCAAGAAGAGTAACAACCGACTCGTATAGTGAAACGCCAACAGCATTTACTCCTGATGGTAAGCATATTATATTCACTTCGTCGCGTAATCCATTAGCTAGCGATGTGCGTTTCCCTGCTCCAGCATATAGTCGTTCATTCATGATAAGTGTCGAGGGCGGACGTGAGCAGCTACTAACACCTGCGGCATCAAGTGCAACACAGGTATCGCCAAGAGATGGAGGTATATTATTTGAAAATGTTAAAGGTGGAGAGGACGAATGGCGTAAACATCAAACATCGTCTATTGCTCGTGATTTAGTACTATTCAACCCTAAAACCAATATATACAAGAAATTAACTAACAATATAGGAGAGGACCGTAACCCTGTTTTCACTGCTGATGGTAAGGGTGTGTACTATCTTGCAGAAAGAGGTGGTGATACATTTAACGTCTTCTATTTTGATACAGATAACAGTAACAAGAAAGAGCGTGTAACAAATTTCAAGACCCACCCAGTACGATTTTTATCGATAGCAGATGATAATACCCTAGCGTATGGTTATCACGGTGAGATATACACTCAACAGGAGGGTAAGCAACCAAAAAAGGTTAATGTTAATATAATAAATGATGTTAGTAGCCAACAAATCTCTACCACCACGATGCGAGGAGGAATAACTACATCAGCGGTATCGAACGACGGTAGCCAAGTAGCTTATGTAATTCGTGGCGAGGTGTATGTGTCTTCGGTTGAGTTTGGCACAACTAAGCGCATAACTAACACTCCTGAGGCTGAGAAAGGGGTATCATTCTCGAAAGATGGCCGTACACTTATATATGGTTCAGACAGAGATGGTGTGTGGAACATTTACCAAGCAAAAATTGTACGTGATGCTGATATTGATTTTGCTAATGCTTCGCTAATAGAGGAGAGTCCGTTATTTTCTGCGTCGAAAGAGGATAGAATGTTACCTACTTATTCGCCAAATGGTGAGGAGATAGCATATATCGAGGGTCGTAATCGATTAATGGTGTATAATGTTAAGAGCAAAAAACATCGTCAAGTAACCGATGGAAGTTATCACTACACTAATCACACTAATGGCTTTAGCTACGACTGGTCGCCTAATGGTAAAATGTTTGCTTTAGTATATATTGCTAACCAGCACGACCCATATGGTGATATAGGTATAGTTAGTGCCAATGGTGGAGAGATTACTAATATAACCGAGAGTGGATATATGAGTGGAAATCCTTGCTGGGCAATGAACGGGGAGGCATTAATGTATCAAACAGAGTACTTTGGCATGCGTAATCACGCTTCGTGGGGATCGCAGTCGGATATTATGATGGCATTCTTAACTCAAGATGCTTACGATAAGTATCGTATGACAAAGAACGAATACGATCTAATGAAGGCCGAAGAGAAGAGATTAAGCACATTAAATAATGAGCCTAAAAAGGAGTCTAAAGCAAAAGGAAAGTCGAAAAAGGGAGATAAAAGTGAAGAGGCTGAAAGCGAAGAGCCAAACTACGAACTTTCAACTATAACACAGCGTATAGTGAGAGTAACACCATTCTCTTCATCGTTAGGCGATATGATTGTATCTAAAGATAATAGTAAGCTATTTTTCATTATGAATAAGTCGGTTTACGAGATAAATTTACGTTCGAAAGCTCATAAGATGCTATTTGGAGGCACTTCGGGAGGCTTCATAGCAGCTAAGAATACAGGTACAATATTTATTATTAGTGCAAACTCAATAGCTAAAATCGCTGCTAACGGTGGTTCGAAAAGTAATGTCAGTTTCAATCCTGTTATGGAGCTTGACAGAGTTGCCGAAAGAGAGTATATGTTCAACCACGTTTACACCCAAGAACTTAAACGATTCTACCGAAAAGATATGCACGGGGTAGATTGGAGTGGACTAAAAAAGGCATACGAGACAATGTTACCTCACATAAATAACAACTACGACTATGCCGAGATGTTAAGCGAGTTACTAGGCGAACTAAATGTATCACACACAGGAGCAAGTTACAGACCAACTTACTACAATGCTGATAATGTAGCCGAATTGGGATTATTCTTCGATACTAAATATAGCAAAGATGGGCTAAAAGTTGATGAAGTTGTTACAGGTAGCCCTTTTGATAACGCAAAAACAAAACTTGAAAAGGGTGCTGTTATAGTTAAAATAGATGGAAAACCTATTAAGAAGGGCGAAGAGTACTACACACTACTTAACCGTAAGGTTGGCGTACGTACACTTATCACCTTTACCGATGCAAATGGCAAAGAGTGGGAAGAGCTTGTTAAGCCTATCTCGAAAGGGCAATTTAATAATCTGCTTTATAACAGATGGGTTAAATGGCAGGAAGACAAAGTTAAGGAGCTATCTAATGGCCGTATAGGGTATGTTCATATCAAGGGAATGAGCGACGAGCACTTCCGTAATGTTTATTCGAAAGCGCTTGGTAAGTACAATCACTGCGATGCTATAATAATAGATACACGTAACAACGGCGGAGGACGTATGCACGAAGATATAGAGATATTCTTTAGTGGCGAGAAGTACCTTACCCAAGTGATACGTGGACGCGAGGCTTGCGATATGCCTTCACGTCGTTGGAATAAACCATCGGTAATGCTAATGAACGAGGCAAACTACTCAAACGCACACGGTACCCCTTGGGTATACAAAAAAATGGGAATAGGTCGTCTTGTAGGTATGCCTGTCCCTGGAACTATGACCAGTGTAAATTGGGAGAGGCTACAAGATACTTCGCTTGTATATGGAATACCAGTAGTAGGGTATCGTACTGCCGAGGGTGAATACCTTGAAAACAGCCAATTAGAGCCTGATGTTAAAGTAGAGAATAATCCTGCTAACCTAGCAAATGGTCGTGACGAGCAGCTAGAGGCAGCGGTTAAAGATATGCTTGATAATTTATAACCTGAGTTTTGGATAAGAAATAGTTTATATTACTTATAACCAGGATAATAAACCATTACAAACAGACTTTGTTTTAGTGTAGTTCAGTTTCAGTGCGTTATTGTAAAAGCGAAGTGGAGCGCACTTAATGTGCGTGAGCATCGTATTTTGCAATAAGGTGCTGAAAATGAGCTGCAATAAAGAAAGTATGACTGTTTCTTATCCAAAACTCAGGTTTTAAAGATTACTGATTAAATTATCCTCTGAATGGATAGGCTCTTGTTTATCTTTTTCGTCTTTTTCATCTTGAACAGGGCACACTTTAGGTTCTTGGCAACCATTTTTTTGATCTTCTTTGCACATAATTGTTAATTTTCATTATTAATATTATTACTTGGTTGTTCCCAATGAAACGGTTCTATCACAGCTTCGGCACTGCGCCATGATGGTTTGCGGCAAGCATAGATAATGAATGGAATTGATATGAAAATTATCGCTCCTACTATCAGCACGGCAAACCACATACCATCACCTCCTGTTGCTATCTGTGATGGAGGAACAAAACTAAGAACAAAGGCTAAGAACGAACCTAAAAATCCTACTCCTGCAACAATCCAGATAAGCAGATTACCTTGTTTACCTATTGCAAATGGACGTTCATGCTTTGGCAGTTTATATCGCAGTATTATTGCCGAACAGAACATCATCATATACATTATAAGGTATAACAACACCGTTAATTGAGACAATATTTGATAGAACGACTGAACTGAAGGCATAATAACAAAAAAGAGACCCAAAATTGTTACTATTATACCTTGCACTATCAATATGTTTTTATGAATACCGCTACTGTTTGTCTTTTGAAAAAATGGAGGTAAAAAGCCCGAACGACCAACAGTAAAAATTCCTCGTGAAGGCCCTGACACCCACGTTAGCACCCCTGCAAGCACCCCAAAAGATAGAGCGACAGCTATAATAGGCCCTGCCCAGCTAATTTTTAAATATCCAAAAAAATCATTAAATGCTATTAATAAACTCTTAGTAAGATTTATCTCTTTGGCTGGAATAACAACCGCAACAGCAAATGTACCCAATACAAATATAAGTACTGTAATGAGCGACCCCAAAAATATCGCCTTTGGATAGTTCCGAGCGGGTTTTTGAACATCAAGCACATGAATTCCCATCATCTCCATACCTGCATAGAACAGAAAAATTCCTGATGCAAGAACTAAGTTATCAAACTTCGACAAATCAGGAAAAAAGCTCTGATTCATATCTATATGATTAACCCCTCCACTAAGTAGATATATCGCACCTAACACTATTATTAAACCAGCAGGAATAATTGTTCCTACTACCGCCCCTATTTTGGATACTTTACCTACCCACCCTAGCCCCTTGAGCGAGATAATAGTAGCTAGCCAATATATCACTAACACTACCGTTAATGTAAACATTTTATTTGATGCTAGGTTAGCATCGGCAGTTGTATCTGTTCCGATAAAAGCAATAGATACAGCCCCAAAAGTTAGCACTGTTGGGTACCATATAGTACTCTGCATCCACTGTAAAAAGATGGCTAGAAAACCATATCTTTTACCTACCGCCTCCCCTACCCAACGAAAAACACCTCCTTGCTTATTAGAGAACATAGCAGCCAGCTCGGCAGCAACTAAAGCCGTAGGCACAAGAAATACCGCTGCTGCAAATAGATAATAAAAGGCGGAAGTGAGACCATAAGTAGCCTCAGCCGATAATCCTCGCAGGCTAACCACCGCAGCTACATTCATAATAGCGAGCGTCATAACACTCAATTTTGTTACGTTTTGTTTACTTGACATACCTATAATCATTAATTTTCTTAACGATTATCAATTTTTCTGCCAAATATATTTTGCTATCTACTAAAGATTAATTACATTTGTAGATAATAAAATTAATTTAGTATGAAATTTTGGCTTATATACTTCGTCTCAGTATTGACTCTTACAACCATTTCGTTAATACATCCTCATTTAGGATATTTATCTATGGTTGCCTTTATCTTCTCAGTATTATTATTGTGGCTACTTAGCTATATACGAGGTTATTTCTACATTAAAGACAAAAGCAGTTTAAATCTCGAATTGGCTCTACTACGTATACCTATATTGTTAATTACCGTCCCTTTTATGATAATAACAGCATTGGAAAGTTCATTTGCTGTTTTATTATTACTATTGGCTGCTATGGCTCTTTTACCCCTAAATATGATAACTGCATATAAGGCACAACGAGCGAATAGACTATACAAACTAAAATCAACCAGTCATAATAAAGATATACGGAATAAAAGTTTAACTCTATCATTAACTGCCCTTGTGCTATCATACGTACTTATTGTATTGTATATTATAGTTGTGGCTCCTATATAGAGTGATTCCCTAAATACAAATTACCTAACTTACAATGTACTAGAACAACTAAAAGCTAATATTTACCCCCATTTCTGAGATTTACCTCAAAAATGGGGGGGATATTTTATTTTGAACGCAGTCCAAAGTGTTCGCTTTTTCCATAAGTGCGTTAGCTGCGGTACATTACTCTTGCGAGTAACCGCAGGCGTACATCGGTACGTTGAGGATTGCGAATTAGCCTATATAGTCGTCCCTTAGAAAGGAGCCTTAGCATTGATAATCAGAGAAATACAATGATATTAATTGACCTTTTTAAAGGACGACTATATAAGGGGTTTATTTCCACCACTTAGAGTAGTTATTGGTTATAAATACAGTAAAAACGGGGAACATCATCATTCCCACCCCTGCCAATATTGCAGACAATAGCTGCCCAAAAAAAGTTACACCATAGATATTCGAACCGACAGTTGTAACATTCATACAGGCCCACCAAATTGCCTTCCAGAACGATGTTACGGCAGGGTTTACACTATGCTCGATTGAGTAGAACATAACACTAGAGTAATATGTTACACTAACCATAGTTATAAGATAGGAGTAAAACAGATTTGACACCTTACTTTTAGTGAGCCACCCGATTATGATGTATAACCCATAAAACCCTCTAATTAAAGGTATCGAACGAAGTAAATATTGCTCAGCTTCGGTTGGACGAAGATCATACCACACAACAAGGTTAAGGTAAGGAATAGAGACAAGTAACATTAAAAAATTTCGCAAGAAAAATCTAAACTTCCTCTTCTGTGGAATTATCCTAACAATAAAGTCGATAATAAAAATAGAGCATACAAATAGCTGAAAATCAAGAATCAACTTAACTGATATATTTACTTTACTTGAAAGTGTCTCTATCGATGCAAAAACTATCAACAAAAGACTCGACACCAATACCGTCCCATTAGACACTTTAGTTATCTGATTCAAACGTCTCTTAGAAGATTTGAGATTACTTACTACACCTCTCTTTGACTGATTGCTATTTTTATCATCCATAATCACTGAATTTTATTATTCTACGCTGTTATTCAAAAACTATAATCACTTCAAAAAGCATGCGCTGTTAGTAAAACCGCAAGGCGTACCGCTGTACGTCGAGGATTTGAGTGAGAGTTGGTGCAAAATATGAGGGGTTTTCACGAGTAGCCTACCGTAAAATCAAATACCTAAAAAGCACTTATCAATCACCCCCAAAAGTGTGCGCTGCTCGTCAAAACCGCTTAGATTTTGTGCCAGCCTCGAAACGAAAACCGCAAGGCGTACCGCTGTACGTCGAGGATTTGAGTGAGAGTTGGTGCAAAATATGAGGGGTTTTCACGAGTAGCCTACCGTAAAATCAAATACCTAAAAAGCACTTATCAATCACCCCCAAAAGTGTGCGCTGCTCGTCAAAACCGCTTAGATTTTGTGCCAGCCTCGAAACGAAAACCGCAAGGCGTACCGCTGTACGTCGAGGATTTGAGTGAGAGTTGGTGCAAAATATGAGGGGTTTTCACGAGTAGCCTACCTTAAACATAAATACCACAACATACATCTTACCTAAGCAGAAAAGTTCTATCTATGTACTCTTTGCTCCACAACATCACGTCTAGCATTTGGAAAGTTACAGTATAAAGCAGATACGGCGAATTTACCCCACTAGCACGCAGTTGTGCTATCTCGCTAGAGGTACGTCCGCGTGCTGCCTCGTTATGCGACCCTATATTTGTGTAACTTACTATATTCCAAGCGTGGTTTTGTATAATAGTGGGATAAATGGTTTGTGGTGCTTTTGTAAACCTGCTCCCCCCTAGCCGCACCTCTTTACCCGACAAATATAATGAACAGAACATAATATTTGGTTCGCCTGGCTCTTTGAAACAGCTATTGGGAATCACTCCATAACGGTTCAACATCACAAATATAGCCTCTAACATCTTACGCAAAGGATTAAAATATACCTCGTTATTTATAATCGCCTCCGGACGCTCTACACTTTTAAGTATATCAAATAGAGCCCTTGTGTGCTGCTCTCCTAAGTAGGTATCGGTCATTGTTTCGAAAACCTCGCTATATTTATTTCTTATAATCGCATCAACCTGTCTCTTCACCCCTTTACGAATATCTACTATGAGCTGATCTATATCTTGCAGTTCGTACTTGCGATAAAATTTACCGTATGTTGTTTTAAATGTATCGTCTTGTTCGAAATCGTTATTCGAGGTAAATATGAAGTATGGAAATAGCTTTATTGTTGAAAGTTGATTAATTCTATCCACGGCATAGGATAGAGCTTTGATACTACTACTCTTATCTTGATTTAACTCTTCATCTCTATCCATAAAGAACGTTGTATCAAGCAGAATAGCATCAATCATCTGAAGATTATCCTCTAGATAATCGAAACCATCATCTAAAGTCCTAAAGGGAATTAAATCTACGCCTTTCTCTCTAGCAAGCATTGTAAACTCCATCTGTTCGGGGTACCTATCATCAAGCCACAGCACGCTGTACCTATCCATTTCAGGTGCTGTAGTATCAATGCGTTTATTTGTATTTTTTGCTCTATTTCTTGTCATCTTAGGATAATTATTTTCAACAAAGATAATACTTTTTATAATTTATTCAAAATAAATTCGTTTAAAACAGATAATAAATGTAGATTTGGATTTTAGCAAAAAAAATAGTATATTTGCAGGTTACTAAGTGTATTAATAATTGAATAGATGGAGATTTTATCGGTAAAACAGCGATTCGGAATAATAGGAAGTAATCCTCAATTGGAAAGTGCAATTGAGGTGGCTTTACGTGTTGCCAAAACCGATCTGTCTGTTTTAGTTACAGGCGAGAGCGGTGTAGGGAAAGAGTTTTTTCCGCAAATAATACATACATTTTCGGCACGTAAGCATAAAAATTATATCGCTGTCAATTGTGGGGCTATACCCGAGGGCACAATCGATTCGGAGCTATTTGGTCACGAGAAAGGGGCATTTACAGGTGCAACAGAGAGCCGTAAGGGCTATTTCGAAATGGCAGATGGCGGAACTATTTTCCTTGACGAGGTAGCAGAGTTACCTCAAACGACACAGGTTCGTCTGCTGCGAGTACTTCAAAGTGGCGAATATATACGAGTAGGGTCGTCGAAGGTACAAAAGACAAATGTTAGGGTTATAGCAGCTACAAATGTCAATCTTAATGGCGCAATAGCTGAGGGCTCGTTCCGCGAAGATTTATATTATAGGCTTAACACTGTACCAATACTAATTCCCGCACTTAGAGAACGCAAAGAGGATATACACCTACTATTTAGGCGTTTCTGTATCGACATAGCTACCCAATACTCGATGCCAGCCATAACGCTCAATGCAGATGCTCGCAGATTATTGGAGGAGTATCGTTGGCCAGGAAATATTAGGCAACTAAAAAATGTTGCCGAGCAAATTTCGGTTATTGAAACAAAACGTGAGATTGATACCGAGACACTTTATCGCTACCTGCCAGCTGAAGCAGCACAAGGTGGGTATCAGATTGATAAGGTATCGAACCAACAGATGCCAAACAGTGATAGGGATATACTATTTACGGTGCTCTACGATATGCGAAGAGAGATTATCGAGCTAAAACGGATGGTAGCTCAGCTAGGGGGCAACATACCCGAAGATAGAGAGGCACCGTTCACCCCTCATGCTCTTCTCAACCCTGCACCTATGCCGCTAGCCATAACCGATGGAGGGGGTGCTCAGGTGATTGATGTAACCGATTCGGTTAATGTAGAGCCTCAAACAAAAGAGGAACATCTACGTGAAGAGATAATTAAGGCACTTAAAAAAAATAATGGTAAACGTAAGGAGGCGGCACGTGAATTGTTTATCTCCGAGAGAACATTATACCGTCGAATTAAAGAGTTAGAGATTGATGAAACAGATTGTTATTAAATTATTTAGTGTATTATCACTACTAGTGATTGCCTCGTGTACGATAAACTATTCATTCACAGGGGCATCTATCGCACCCGAAGTTAAAACCTTTAGTATTACCGATTTTCCTAATCTTGCATCGTTAGTTGCACCTTCGTTAAGTTCCACTTTCACTAATGCACTAACCGATAAGATGAACAACTCAACCTCGTTAGATCAGGTAAAAGAGGATGGGGATATGCACTTCGAGGGCGAGATAACAAATTACACCTCGGTACCAGTAGCTGTTACGGGCGACGAGTACGCTTCGTTAAATCGTTTGACTGTTACCGTAAAGGTTAGGTTCACCAATCGTTTCCAACCCGAGAATAACTTTGATAAGCAATTTAGTGCCTACTCTGATTTCGACAATAACCAAATGTTACAAACTGTTGAACCTGTATTAATTCCAGAGATAGTAGAGAAGTTGGTTACTGACATATTTAACGCAGCAGCCTCTAATTGGTAAAAGAGAGATATTATATGGAGAACGACAAAATATTTTTTTCACGCTTGATAGCTAATCCGCAAGCGGCAAGGATGGCTCAAGAGAGGCTCACCTCTATCTGTACAAGCTATCCGTGGTTCACTATGGCAAAAGCTATACGTATTCCACTGATTAAAAACAGCCGACGCAAAATTGAGTATATCAATTCGTTATCTCTCAATCTATATCAGTATAACTACATAAGGCTACAACAAGGGAATATAGATACAAACTATATCAAGCAGTTTTTATTTGTAGAAAAAGAGAATTCGGATACCACTATAAGCAATGAAGAGCTAAATGATGGCATTGTTATATACGAATCAGGGGCATCAGAGAGCGAAATATTCCCTAAAGGGCGAATCGTACTCACCAATTCAGGACTATTCTACTCGGAAGAGACTGAAGGCTACAAAATTATCAAAGAGGTAATAGCGGTGAATCAAAAAGTTGATAAATTTGGAAAAAAAATTAACACCGATAAAACTAGCGAAATAATAGATATGTTTTTATCTAAAAAATTAGATAAAGTAGTATATAAACCTGGTGATATTAAGGGAGATAACATCGATTTAAGCGATAAAGAAACCGATGAAATTTTAACCGAATCGATGGCAAAAATATACCGTTTACAAGGTCTTTTTAACGAGTCGATTGAAATTTATAGTAAATTAAGTTTGAAAAATCCAGAAAAAAGTCGTTATTTTGCAGAAATTATCTCGTCTATAGAAGAAGAGAAAGCAAAAAGTCAGAAATAAGATAGATTAATAATAATAAATTTAAAAAAAAGAAGATGACAATTTACGTATTTATCATTGTATTGATTATTATTGCAGCAGTGCTATTGGTATTAGCTGTATTGGCACAACACCCTAAAGGTGGAATGGCAGCAAACTTCGGAGCATCTAATCAGGTAATGGGTGTTCGTCAAACAGCCGATTTCCTAGAGAAGTTCACTTGGGGCGCAGCTATTTCAATTGTTGCATTATGTGTAATGGCTACAATGTTTATCCCAAGAGACAACATCCAAGATAGCACAACTCGTCTTGAGGGTTTAATGCAAGAAAATTCGACTGCAGCACCAGAGTTTACTCTACCTGCAACTACAACTTCTACTGAGACAACCGAGCCAGCTGAGACAACAGAGCCTGCTGAGTAGTTTGTAAATATAGATATTGATATTTGGAAGGGTTGGAATGATTTCTGCTCTTCCAAGTGTTGTAATATCTACCAAATTGGGGTTGATCGGTTTTGACAGCGTGAAGATTTGGAATGTAAGCACGTCGAGCGTTGTGTGTAGGCTCGTAAATATGAATGCACAAACTTTCAAATGGCAATAATAGCTATGCACTCGCTGCTTAATTTTACTGGGTAAAATGTGCTTAATTCAGCGCTCAAGGAGCGCGAACGAGTACCTCGGAGGTGTATTCTTCTCTATTGTACACCACCAAGAGGTTCAGACTAATGGAGATAGTTGGTAAGATTCCTATAACTACCAGCAAAATTTATAGGATAAGATTTAGCATTATAGTGTAGCTTATACACTGTGCCATTTACGAAAATCAATTATAAGCTAAGCGTGTAGAAAGCCTTTTAAATCCATGTTTGGACGAGGGTTCGACTCCCTCCAACTCCACAAATATCACTTTCATCTAGTGATTTACATTATTTCACCCTCATTATATGAGAATATTCTCATATAATGAGGGTGAATATTTTCTGAATAGAGCTCCATGTGTACGTTTATTATAAGTGCATTGTACCAATTCCTCCTACGGACAGTACAGCAAATAATTTAGGGGTTAATTCTCATTCTGCTCACTAGCTCCTCTGATGAGTATAGAATAGAGCACTTCTCGTGCTGACAGTACTGAGTTTATCATTTGTATTTCCACAATACTTACATTAAGTCATAATATATTTTTCAGTATTACTTTTTTGACAAATTTCCATACATTTTCCCAGTCATAGGGCGGTTTTTATTGGGTGAGATGTATCCAATTATAGCTACCGTCATTTTTTAACATCCTTTAGATATATAAAAACATTTACCTTATTGGAGGCTACTTTACTACTACTAGTATGTGGTGCCGCTTTAAAATTACTTCTAATATATTTATCTAAATTCATAAATACATCAAATCC
>CAYJHM010000028.1:6620-14906 GCA_964369935.1 uncultured Rikenellaceae bacterium | reverse complement strand
ATAAAAATAAAGATATGAATATTAAGGATAGTGAAATAAAATTAGCTGGTTTCAACTCTAGAAATAGGGAGATATTTAGCGATATGTACCGTTCACTATACAACGAACTATATATCTTTGCTAATAGGCTATATGAGGGCTCTTCGGTTGATGTGTCGGATGTTATTCATGATATATTTATTAAATTATGGGAACGTAAACAGTTAAAGTTCGACTCTATTGATAAATTAAAAGGGTATCTTTACATATCTATCAGAAACAGATTTAGGGATTATTTATCACATAAGAATAGCGAAGATAGATATATTAAATTACAGCTAACCGAGAGTGATAATTTGGTGTCGTACATAGCCGAGATTGAGGTTGTTTCGTTAATTAACGAGGCATTAAATCTTCTGCCTGAGGAGTGTTCAAAAGTTTTTAAACTATACATCGAGGGATGGGATGCCGAGGAAATAGCTATTAAACTTAATAAATCTAAAAGTACTGTCTATACTCAAAAGACTCGTGCATTAGAGATACTTAAGCGAAAAATGGGAGGTAACCTAACCCACATTTTAGCTCTATTAGTAAAATAATAGATATCTATATATATTACGTATGAAAAACCCTGTTTCTTTTTTTAAAGAAACAGGGTTTTGTGCTATTATATGATAAAGTGCAAAAAAAAAACGATTTAGAGTAGTAAAATATCGTATATGTGTCGTCTCTATTATATATGATACTAAACAAACTTATATAAATCGATCATTATGGATAGAAGAAATATATATAAAGAGGGGAAAGAGCTTGCCGAAGCAATTGTGGCGGTAATGAGCGAAAAAAGTGATGATCAGCAGAGCGATAAGATAAAATTATGGGGTGCTGCAAATCGATTTAGTGAAGACTCTATAGGTAGGCTAACGAACGAGGATAGTATTAGAACTTTAGTTGACGAACTTAATGTAAATCGTGATAGTGAAACGCAACGTATGCTAAACGATATAAAGCGCAAATCGATTAGAAGTTTACGTGCGCGTGTAATTGCCTCGGCCGTTGCCGTTGCCGTAGGGTGCTATGTTGCTTTAAATGTTTTTGATAATGGTGGTGATACTGCGATAAATAATGAGAGTGCGGTAGTCAATACAGTTCACCCAACCAATGACAATGTGCCATACCTTATCATTAATGGCGGCAGTAGGGTTACACTAAATGAAAGCAGAACAATCGCCGAGGCGGGGGCTACTACAACAGAGGCCAAAATCGATTACTCTACTATTAAAGATAAGAATAGCACTGAAGAGGTTATTACTAATTTGTTGGTTGTTCCTAAGCAGCAGACATATACTGTAATGTTATCTGATGGTACAGATGTTTACATTAATGGCGACAGTAAATTAGAGTATCCAAGTGTCTTTAGTTCAGATAAACGAGAGGTAAGGCTTACTGGTGAAGCTTACTTTGATATAGCAAAAAGCGACAAAACATTTGTTGTACATACTAAGCATACTAAAACTATTGCTTACGGAACAGCTTTTAATGTTAATGCTTACAACGAGAAACAGGTGATTAGCTCATTAGTTCGAGGTGTAGCAGGAGCAAATATTGAGGGGTTCGGCGAGATTACGATGTCGCCAGGAGTGCAGCTTCATTTTGACGTTGATAGTGGTAATGTTACTCAGCAGAAATTTAATATTAACAAATATGAGGCGTGGCGTGATGGTTTTTTCTGGTGTGACGGAGATGAAATTGTTACTATATTAGATGATATTTCGAGATGGTACGATGTTCAGTTCTCGTATGAATCAGAAGAGACTAAAACTCGTAAACTTATCGCTTCGATAAGTATGCATGAACCAATAGAGAAAGTAATAGAAATAATCGAGAGTGTATCAAGTATTAATTTTGAAAAGAAAGGAGGAAATGTGTATATAGTAAAGTGACAATAAACATGAGAGAGCTGTTCCGAGCCCTCTCAATAAATTAAATAAAGGTATCAAAAATCTTCTTTATGCTTGAGACCATAGGAAGATAATTAATTTATTTAACATACAAAGATATGAATAAATTTACAAAAAACAAAATTGTTCGTGTTATTATGTTGATAGTCTTAGGGTTATTCATTCTATCAATAGATGGTTATTCACGAAACACAACTAGCACCATTACATACACACAACTGAAGAGTAAAAGGGTGTCGATTGACGTTAAAAATGAGTCGATTAGTAATGTGCTTCGCATTATACAGAAGCAATCGGGAATTAGTTTTGTTATTAATCCAAACGATGTACCCGAGAAATTAGAAAAGATTACAATTAAACTAGACGGGGCTACTGTTGCAGAGGCAATTGAAACAGTGTTATCAGGAACCGACTTAACCTATATGTTAGCAGATAACTATGTTTCAATAGTTAAAAAAGCAAACGAACCAACAATTCAGCAAGAGGAGGCTAAATATGTATTACGAGGAAAGGTTGTTGATGAAAACGATAAACCTATCATAGGGGCTGTAGTTATTGATCTTTCGTATAGTGGAAATGGTTCAATCTCTGACGATGAGGGAATATTTGTTATTAATGTAACTAAGGGTTCGAAAATAGAGATTTCTCATTTAGGGCACGAGAGCGTTATTGTTACTATGGAGGGTGAAGATCAGAGTAGGGTAATAAAAATGAAGAGCCAAACTACTGACATCGAAAATGTAGTTGTAACAGGTTACTTCACCAGGAATAAAGATAGTTTTACAGGTTCGGCATCTACATTCTCGGCTAAACAGCTGCAATCAGTTGGTGGATCTAATGTTTTAGAGAGCTTATCAATTTTAGATCCCGCTTTTGTGATGTTTGACAATAAATTACGAGGAAGTGACCCAAATAGTCTGCCTGACATACAAATGCGTGGAGTATCTGGACTTCCAGGTTTAGAGTCGGAGTTTTCGGCAGATCCAAATATGCCATTATTTATTTTAGATGGTTTTGAGGCATCGTTAGAGATTATTATGGATTTAAATCCTGATAGAGTAAGTTCGATAACACTACTAAAAGATGCTGCCTCGGTAGCGATTTATGGCTCAAAAGCAGCTAATGGAGTTGTCGTAGTAGAAACAGTTAAACCACAACCAGGAAATTTACGAGTGTCGTATAGTGGTAGATTGGTTATTGATTCGCCAGATTTGTCGGACTATAATCTTATGAACTCAGCAGAGAAGTTAGAGTTCGAACGATTAGCAGGCGTGTTTACTGCAAGCGCATCTAACCTCTCGCAGCAGTTAGCATTGGATAATATATATAACGAGCGCCTACGTGAGGTTATGAGCGGCGTTGATTCGTATTGGTTATCTGAGCCTCTTCGTACAGCGGTAAATCATAATCACAATATTAACATTGATGGTGGTGATTCTAAGGTTAGATACTCTGTTGGTTTAAGCTATGGCGATAATAGTGGTGTTATGAAGGGTTCAGGACGTGAAACTATGTCGGGCTCGTTTAATTTGTCATATAGGGCGAAGGATATATTATTTAGTAATATATTCTCTACATCTATCACTAATACTCAATACGAGCAAGTATCATTCTCTGAGTACTCTAAGATGAACCCTTCACTAAGGAAATACGACGATAATAATAACCTTATTGAGGAATATAATATACCTGGTGCAGGTAATATATATAACCCAATGTATCTCGAGCAACAACCTTATGAAAGAGATGGTGTGAGCCGCAATTTTCGTAACTCATTTAATGCCGAGTGGAGTATTACTAACGATTTGCGTTTGCGAGGACGTTTAGGTATATCATGGAATCAGAGTGATAACACCGAATTTAAATCGCCTAATCATGTTGATTTTGATAATGTGAATCAATCATTAAGGGGTACATACAGTTATGGTACAGCGCAAAGTTATTCGTACGATGGGGATGTGTCGTTAACTTATGGAAAGACAGTTAATAACCATATTTTTAATGTTGTAGGGGGATGGACATTTAACGAGAGCCGTTCAACATCAACAGGATATAGTGTTAGGGGGTTCGTGTCGGATGATCACAATAACCCATCGTTTGCTGGTTCATATAGCAGTAATTTACCATCTTACTCAGAGGCGATTGCACGCTCAACTAGTTTCTTCGGAAATGGAAACTATTCATACGATAATAGATACTCTATGGATTTAAGTTTACGTGCAGATGCAACAAGTTTATTTGGATTGGATAAACTTTTCGATCTTACTTGGGCGTTTGGTCTTGCGTGGAATCTTGATAGAGAGAAATTTATTGATGACCTAAATCTATTCCAAGTACTTAGAATAAGAGGTTCGATAGGTAACCCAGGTAATCAAAACTTCGACCCTTATATCGCACAGAATGTGTATAGATATAACTCGGAGTATCAAACGATATTTGGCCCAACTGTAATAATCGAGGATTATGGTAACTCTTCGCTTGAGTGGCAAAGAGCATTAGATCGTAATATTGGTATTGATTTTCAGATGGTTGATAGTAAAGTGAAATTTAGTTTTGATGCCTACTCAAAGAGAGTTGATCCATTAGTGGTGACGGTTCCACTTCCTACATCAACAGGAGCAACAGCTGCTTACTCAAACTTAGGAGGCCTTAATACAAGTGGTTTTAATGGAACATTTAGTGTTAATCTGCTTAATCGTAAAGATATTATCTGGAATGCAAACTTTAGTATTGCTCTAGAGCGTGATGAGTATTTCGGTATTTCAGATTATCTTAGTTCAACTAATCAAGAGTTAAGCGACCTGGCGGATTTAAGTGAGCGTGATTTTGATATCTCGATGTTTAGAGATACCGATATATTAAACCGTTATTATGATGGAGCAAGTACATCTGATTTATACGCTGTACGTTCGTTAGGTATCGATCCAACAACTGGTATGGAGATATACCTAGATGAGTATGGCAATCCAACATTCGAGTACAACAGAGCGGCAGAGGTTATTGTTGGTAACTCACGTCCTAAGTTTCATGGGGTGATTGGTTCGTCGTTTGTTTATAAGAAATTTGATGTTAATGTATACTTTAGATACTCTTATGGTGCGCATATTTTAGCTTCGGCTCTGTACTCGAAGGTAGAGAATATCACTACAAGCGATTTAACTGATAACCTAGATAAGCGTGCCCTTTATGATAGATGGCAACAGCCTGGTGATGTAGCTCAGTTTGCTAGTATCGATGCATCTTTAGCAAATGCTTCAGTGCCTATGTCTTCGCGATTTGTTCTTGAAGAGAGTTATCTATCGTTAGAGTCGTTGAATGTTAATTACAGGCTAGAGTCGCAGTGGCTAAAGAATAATGGTGTTAATGGGGTATCAGTTGGTTTTTACACCAATAATCTTTTCCGCCTAAGTACCGTTAAAGAGGAGCGAGGTTTAGATTATCCTTTTGCACGTTCATATACACTTAACTTTAGATTTACTTTTTAATCCGTGAATATTATGAAAAATACATTTTTAAAAATAATAATCTCTGTTGCAACACTATTATCTGTTGTGTCGTGTAGAGATTGGCTTGAGGTTAAGCCTACTGACCGTGTATTGGGAAGTACTTTGTTTAGTACAAGTGATGGATACATGTCGGCAGTGAATGGTATTTATATGGAATTAATATCTGATGCTACATTTAATGGTCCTCTAACATTTTTTAAGGCCGATATATTAGCACAATACTACTATATGGGGTATCCTTACACCCCTTCTGATTATTTTCCGCTGTCTAAATTCGATGATGCTGAAAGGCAAATTTTAAGCGACGGAGTATGGAATAATCTATATATCGTGATTGGTAATATAAATAATCTACTTTACCAACTAGAGAATGGGCTTAGTGATGGTGTTCTTACTCAAGAGGTGTATGATATGTATAAAGGCGAAATGCTTGCAATGAGAGCATATCTTCATTTCGAACTATATAAATTATATGGACCTATCAAGGATGAAACACCTGATATGCTTACTATTCCATATGCTGATAGTAATAAATTAGAGTTAAAATCGCTTCTCAAAGCAAGCGAGTTAGTTGATAAGATATATGAAGATTTGGAAGCAGCCGAGACATTACTTGCAGGAAGTGACCCTATTATTAAAAATGGTCCTTCTGCCTTTGAAGAGGAGGGTGTGAGCAATGATTTTAGGTTCCGTCCATTTAGAATGAATTACTATGCAGTGAAAGCTGTTATTGCAAGGGTTGCACTATTTGTAGGCGATAATGATAAGGCCGAACAGTATGCTCTTGAGGTAATTAAAGAGACACAAATTGATAATAACTACTTCCCATTTACCGAAAGAACTTTAGTTACATCAAACAGTGGCAAAGATTTAGTTTTCTCTTCAGAGGTGCTATTTGCTCTTTATAATACAAAGCGTACAGATGATATTTACACACCTTACTTCAGTGAGAGCGACGACTTATCGTTGAAACTAGTTGTTGTTGAGGAGGGGTATGAAACACTGTTTCCTTTATCGGGTGATGTGCGTGCTAATCAATTTAGTAGTTCATCCGACAATGAAACCTATTTCCTTATGAAGTACGATGCTACCCAACCTACCAATAGCTCTAATCCTTTAAACTACAATGTTTATATGCCTCTTATACGTATTTCAGAGATGTATATGATTGTTGCGGAAGCGAATGCTGATGACTATGATACAGCTTACGAATATATCAATACTCTACGTGAGGCACGTAATGCAGTAGATATTGCGCATAGTCCGTCAAGTGTTATTTTAGATGATTTGCGCCTAGAGATAGCTCGTGAATTTATCGGCGAGGGGCAACTATTGTGGTTCTATAAGAGAAATGCATATACAACAATACCGATAATATCTCCTCAGTACCCATCGAACTCATACAGGAACCGTACTATAACTAAGGATAAGTATCTGTTTAATATTCCTATATCCGAGGATATTGAAAGGTAATAGTTATTATTCATAATCTTTCGAGGAGGTAATTCGATGGTTTTGTGAATAATAATAGTAGATAACTAATTAAATAATATTAATTATGAAGAGTATAAAAAATAAATTTCTATTTGTATGTGCTTGTATGTCGCTATCTATCTTTGGGTGTAATCAAGATGGAATAGATACATATAGTGGTGAGAATGGAATCTACTTTGCTATGCAGATGGATCCAAGCGAGGCTACCAGTTCAATTACGGATAGTATAGAAGTGTCTTTATTTAAGTAACACTAAAACTGATACAACTATTAATGTGAATGTGTGGTCGATTGGATTACCATCAGAAAATAATAGAGTGTTTAATGTTGAGGTAGATAAAGGCTCAACTGCTATTGTTGGTGACGAGTACGAGGCTGTAGCTGCATCTTTTACTATGCCAGCAAATGCTACTAGGGCATCATTTCCTGTAACAATTAAGCGTTCAGAGAGAATGAAGAGCGAGTTTGTATTTTTAACGCTTGAACTTGTTGAGAGTGCAGATTTTAAAGTTCTGTTTACTGAAGATCATCCTCCACTTGGTCATGATACTATCAGTTTGAATAAAGTTACCTTTATTTTAAGTGATAAGCTTCCCGAGCCTGCGGGATGGGATACCAGATATTTGGGTACTTTCTCAACATTAAAAATGGCAGAGATAACTAAGGTTACGAAGATAGAGTGGCTTGAGTTTGATATAGAGGATGGTGATTTAATGCCAGCCGAGCGTATGAATGCTATTGCTTATGTAATGAATGTGCACCTTGATGAGCAACGAACAGCTGGTACGCCAGTTATGGATTATCAATTTGGTGATGATGGAAACCCACTTCTTGATGACAATGGTGATTTTGTTATGATTGAGATGAGCTTTTAATTAAAAATTAATTATTGAATTATGAAACGAAGTGAAAATTAGTTATTTTTTACCGAGTTACATGACGTAAATAAAAAATAAATTATATTGTTATGAATGTTAATATAAAAATATTCGCCTTTATATTTGCTGTGCTGCTAAGTGGCTGCTACGGAGATAAAGGTAATTACGACTATGTAGATGTTAATAGTGTGACTATCTCTTTCCCTGGTGAAACATACAAAGAGGATGGTACCCCAAATGTTATGTCTATTGATGTTACCCCTGGTATTTCGGGAGAAGATAAGTTAGAGATTACACCAACTATTGTCTCTTCGTTGGGTGAATTTAACTCGGGAGATTACGTGTATACGTGGGTACTATCTAGTGTAGAGAGAGAGCAAATTGATACTATCTCTAATGAACTTAACTTATCGTATCAGATTATGTATAGTGATTTTCAGGTTGGTACTTACGAACTTATAATATACA
>CAYJHM010000028.1:0-6610 GCA_964369935.1 uncultured Rikenellaceae bacterium | reverse complement strand
TAACAGACAAAAATACATCACTAACGCAAACAAGATATATGAATATCAATGTTAATAGTAGTTATGGTAGTGGTATATTTGTTCTTACAGATGATGCAGGAAAAACTAGATTAGATATGATTGCCGATATATCAAATGTAGAGTATAGGTTTAACGATATTCTTTCAGGAGATGATATGCCCGATTTAGGTGCGCCACTAGGAGTTTTTCCTATGTATAGTAATACGCAAGTACAGACACGATATGTGCAGGTAGCAACAGAGAATGGAACTTTCCGTTTCGACCCATCAGGTTTGAGATATATGCCAGAATTAAATGTTAGCGACCTAATGTCGGCAGAGGGATTCTACGATAAAGGAATTGTCTCGAACGTTTTCGTTCCTCAAGGAAACCGATGTATGTGTATTATTGATGGCAATATCTTCAATCTTGATTTCTATTCAAACTTCTTCGGTAGACCATTTAATACGTATAGAGATGCACCTAATGTTGCTGTTAAAATGGGAATGCCTATTGGATTAAATTATAAAGAGGTTCCAGATTACATATCTAACAATATGCGTAAGATGGTAGTATATGATACCGAAGCTAAACATTTTGCTTATTTATATGAAGATTATTATAGTTCACTGAGAAGTGAAATATATCTAAGCCCACTTGAGGATAAAGAGTCGGATAAAGATATCTTTTCTTGGGATGCTGGTATGGATTTCGTGAACTCTTTCCATTCGTTCTATGGCGAGTACGGCGAAATTACTACCGTATTAACTGATGGAGCAGGTAAATATTATGCTTATAAGTACAACTCTCCTGCATACTGGAGGGTAATGGATGAATTTGAAAAGGTTGCTAGGTTTGATATTTCATCTGCTACGGATATTGCTAATGCAGAATTTTTCTTCGCCTCGGCTACGCAAAATTATATCTTCTATACGGTTGGTTCGAAGGTGTATGGTATAGCCTTAGAGGGACATAGTAATAACTTTATGATGGACCTAGGTGATCAAATTACTCTTGTCTATGATGCCCCTTATTACGAGGATGAGGCAGGGCAGAATTATGTGTATTTTGCAACCTACGGAGGAAGTGAAGGAACAGGTAGTTTATATAAGTTCCAAATTAACGATAATATAAACCAAGTAGGTATGACTGCAGTTGAGGGTGATAATGGAGAAGCTCTTAAATGGTCAGGTTTCGAAAAGATTGTGTCTGTATCTCATAGGTTATAAGTATTATATAACTCAGCATTATAGTACTTTATGCTGAGTTATATTTTTTGATTAATCACATAAACTGTAAATATATGAAAAAATTAATTGTTCTACTTGTTTTTGCTGTTTCGGCAGGATTGTCGTTCGGTCAAGTGCAAGTAATGAAAGGTACTTTAGACGAGGCTATTGCTAAGGCAAAAGCCGAGAAAAAAAAGGTGCTTATTATGGGCTCGACCACTTGGTGTGGCCCTTGTAAGGCATTAGAGGCACAAGTTTTTCCATCTAAACGTGCAGGCGATGCTTTAAATCCTAAGGTTGTGATTATCAAATATGAATTAGATGTTGATGATAAAGAAAAGATAGCCTCTAGGTATAAAATAGAGTCTTATCCTACCTTTGTGGTTGTTGATTATCAGGGGCGTGAAGTGAATCGTTTCTTGGGTGCCCTGCCTGATGTTGATAATTTCATCGAGCGTGTAACTAATGCTATAAACTCCGATGTGAGCTTTGTTGCCTACGAAGAGCGAATGAAAGAGGATATATCTGTTGGTTTAGAGTATGCTAAACATCTTCACGACGCAGATAAGTTCGAGAAATCGAACGAAGTGTTAATGTATGTATTTAACAACCGAAAAATTAAGGATAACTTTAATCAAGAGAGCGTTAATTATTACTCGTTACTTGTTGATACCTATACTCATCCGATTTTTCAATTTATTCTTGAAAAAAAGAATCTGAAAAAGGTGAAAAAGGTGATGGGAGCAGCAGAGTTTGAAAATTTTATGCAGCAGAGAGCTATATTTTTTGCTCGCGATATAGTTGCGCCACGCCTTGGAGGAGTAGATATGGAGAAGCTAGATAATTTTATTGAACTTCTTGATAAATACCCATCTATGAAGTCGGGTGTTACCGAGTTTATTATTAGCAATAAAGATGCGATAATCGAGCGTAATATTGATGTTGTATTCCCTCAGGTTCTGTCGAACTTAAAGAGTGCAAAGGCAATGGAGGTTGATTTGTATGTTGCATTGATTAGAGTACCTATGAATAAGAGAACACAATATAAAGATTCTCTTATTGAACTATACACGATTGCATCGCAAAAATCAAGCGATGAAATGATGAGAGAGTCATATAAGAAAACGGTTGATAGGCTAAATTTTGACCCTAAAAAGGATGCTGAACAAAGAGCCGATAAGTTCAAGCAAGATGCTAATTATGCAAACGAATATTTTAACTATCTATATGGTCGTGGTCGCCGTGACGAGGCTGTTGATATGTTAAAAGATGCCTTCAATAGAAGAGATATTAATAACAACTTCTCACAAGAGAGTTTGGCAATTTATAAGAATATTATTACCGATGCTGATAATTATATTCTGCTGTATATGCTTGATTCAGCTAATGCCCAAAAAATTATTGGTGTGATGGGCAAAAACGAATATTTTGACTACATAGATAATGTAACAACACAGATATTAGCTAGCGAGCTAGCTGCAAGAACTATCGATGTAGAGAAGTTCAAAAAAGATTTTGTACTTGTTGGTAAAGATAAAATAATGAGTAAGAATCAGTTCTATCAATATGTTAAACTTAACTATAACACTATACTTAACAGGGATTACGCTAAGATGTTACCTCAAGCAATTGCAGGAGTGAAAGGTAAGAAATCTGAAGTAATTACAGCTATTGTAGCAACAGTACAAAAGGCTAATAGAGAGCAAATAACTCAGCTCAAAGATTATTACATCGAGCTATTTATTGCCGCTGCTGCTGCCGAAACAGACGAAGAGGCTAAGCAAAAGTACATAACTTATGCCGAACGTTTTAAAACTCTCTAAGTGCAAAACGTGCTACGAACCTCCCAATGGTGAGAACAAGCTTACTTAAAGCTTGTTCTTACCTATGGGTTTAATTTAAAAAGTTATGAAACACAATTTATTAATAATAGCATTGTTGCTATTTGCTAATGCCACTTACTCACAAGTAGTTCTCTTTAAAGGGGGCTTAAAAGAGGCTATGGTAGAATCGAAAAAGGGAGGTAAACCTATATTTGTTATGTGTTCGTCAACCACTTGAGGCCCTTGTAAGGTGTTAGTTCGTGACGTGTTCCCGAATAAAGAGGTTGGCGATTATATGAATAATGAGGTAATATTTATTAAATACGAATTAGATGTTGATGATAGCGACAATATAAAATCGAAACATAATATATATCTATATCCAACATTTTTAGTTCTTAACAGTGAAGGTCAAGAGGTAAATCGTGCTAAAGGTAGGCACCGTGATAGTAAAGAGTTTATTTCGTTAGTGAAAACGGCCGTTGATTCAAATTTCTCTTATAGTGCCTACGAACAACGAATGGAAGAGGATTTATCTACGGGGTTTCAATATGCCGAGCACCTTAACCAAATTGGACGTTATGATATGGCATCAGATGTTATTCACCGTATTCTTGAAGGTAGAAGTTTTGATGAAAATTTTTCAGCCGAGTCGCTTAAGTTGTACGATAATATTATTCGCACACCTAATAATCCCGTGTTGATGTTTATGCTTGAAAAGAGCAATATAAAAAGAATAAAAAACGTTATGGGTGATAAAGAATATCATTACTTTATTATAAAGAAATGTAATGATATGGTGATTGATATGACAACGCATCTTTCAGGGGTTGATGAGGGAAGATTAAACGCATTTGTTCAGGTAGCAAAGAAGCAACCTAATATGAGGGGTGATTTTGTTAAATTTATTATCGAGAATGAGAATAATTTAATCGAACGCAAGATAGGTGTTATGATTAAAGCCATTACCGAATATGTTAAAAAGGCCAACACAAACGAGATAGATTACTTTATCGATATATTAGAGTCGTTCCCATCACCAGTTATCATGAGTTACAAAAAAAATGCAGTTATTATTTATCAAGAGGGGGCAAATAAAAGTAATAATAGGTTTAAAAAGAGTAAATATAATATAAGCCTCGACTACTACAAAAGTAAGCTATAATTTAAAATATATAATTATGATTAAAATCTCGGAGTTATCGTTTGCCTACAAAAAGGGTTGTGATGTCCTCTTAAATATAAACACTACATTAGAGATGGGGCGTGTTTATGGTCTCTTAGGTAAAAACGGAGTAGGTAAAACCACTTTGATGAAGTTGTTGTGTGGGTTATTATTTCCAAGCAGCGGAAAAATAGAGGTGTTAGGCAGCGAACCTCGACACCGTAAACCATCGCTAAAGCGCGATATATTTGTTGTTACCGAAGAGCTTGATGTTCCTCCATTAACTATGACTCAGTTTGTTAAATTGACCTCGAAGCTATACCCAAACTTTTCGCACGATAAGTTAGTTCAATATATGAATGAGTTTCAAGTGTCGATGGATGTTAAGTTATCTACTATGTCGCACGGGCAGAAGAAAAAGGCTATTGTTAGCTACGGTCTAGCTTGCTGTACCAAGGTAATAATAATGGATGAGCCAACAAATGGAATGGATATACCATCCAAGACCCAATTTAGAAAGCTTATCTCGTCGTTACCAATCGAGGATAGGTGTATAATAATATCTACCCATCAAGTGCGTGATTTAGATGGAATTATTGATTCGATATTGTTGGCTGATGGTAATTCGCTTATTATCGATTCAACTATTGAGGATATATCTAAAAAATTTATTTTCGCCCCAACCGAGAGTGTTTCAGAGCCTATCTATACCGAACAAACTCCGCGTGGTGATGTTAGTATTGCTTACAACAGTGATGGTGTTACCAGTAAAGTAGATATTGAGATATTTTTCAATGCGGTGATAACGAATCCATCTACAATGATGAAATATTTTAATTTGTAACCCCTACTGATATGAATGATTTTTTTTCAATAAAACGTTTCGCTATCTATGCGAAAAAGCACTATGTAGAGAATTGTAGATTTTATCTTCTACTTGTTGCTATTACAGCACTATATCTATTTTTATCGTTCGTGAAATTTAATTTCTTTAACGACTCGGATGGTAGTAGCTTAAATATAGGCAATATCACCAATTCATTTAATCGAAGTATTCGATATGTATATTTTATTCTTATTTGGGCAATAGCGCAACGCAGCAGTACCTGGATTCACAAAAAAACCACTTCGCTCAATCACTATCTATTGCCTATATCTACATTCGAGAAGTTTGTTTTTGTGGTATTAAACTCAACTCTTGGGGTCTATCTTATTGCAAATGTTGTATTGGCTATTCCTTTAGCCGAACTGGCTGAATGTTTCTATCTTTTCGACCCTGAAACAGGTACTTATTACAAAAAGTCTTTAATGTCGGTGTTTAAGAGCTTTGGAGGTAGCCAGACCGAATCGTTAAATTTTGAATGGGAGAGTAGTTTTGTGGTGCCGTTGTATTTAGCTATGATGGCAGTGTGGGGTAGTGTGTCGATGCAAAAAAATGGTGTTCTTAAATCACTATTGATGCATGTGGTTTTGTTGTTTATTGTTGTTACAGTAGGTGTTAATCTTCTTGTTCAATCAGATGCGGTTACAGCACTTTTAAAATCAGGTAGCTCTGCTGTAAATAGCGAACTAAATAATATAGTTGGATTTAATGTATTATCATTATCTGGAATCTTTAACGAGTTAAAGGGAGTGATGTATATATTTTATACACTATTCATAGGTAGCTATTTATATGTGATATGGCTGAAGATGAAGCGTAAAGAATTGATTAGTTAATCTCGTGTAAACGGTAAATTATAGACAATGAAAAAGATTGATTTAATTATAGTGGCTGCAACTATTCTTTTTGCAGTAGCAATTTATGTTATTATTAATATAGAGGCAAACTCTATCGTGTAGTATGGTAGGGTAATTATAAAGATTTAAATAATGAAAAAAATAACTATTTTTACGCTATTTCTGCTATTTATTTGTGGCGGAGCAATAGCTCAAGTTGTGCCATTTAACGGTAAACTATCCGAAGCACTCGCTAAAGCATCCAAAGAAGACAAAAACGTTGTTGTAATGTGTTCGGCATCTTGGTGAGGCCCTTGTAAAAGGATAATATCGAATGTATTTCCTAGTAAAGAGGTCGGCGACTTCTTAAATAATAAAGTGGTATTTGCTAAGTACGAGTTAGATATTAACGACTCGGAGCAGATTGTTAAGAGATATAGTATTAAAGCATATCCAACCTTTTTGATACTTAATAGTAAAGGTATAGAGATAAATAGGGTATTAGGGGGAGCGATAACTCCTGAACCATTCATTCAAATAATTAAGGAGGGGCTCGATCCTGCTAATAGTTTATCGTTTTTTGAGAATAAGTTCAAAAAGGATATTAATAGCGGAATGGATTTTATAAAGTACCTTAAAGATACCTATCGTCATAAAGAGGCTGAAGATGTGCT
>CAYJHM010000027.1:10882-14970 GCA_964369935.1 uncultured Rikenellaceae bacterium | reverse complement strand
GGCTTTTCCCATAAGCACGTCATCTGCGGCACATTCTCTTACTCGCAATCCTCAAACCTGAGTTTTGGATAAGAAACAGTCATACTTTCTTTATTGTAGCTCATTTTCATTACCTTATTGCAAAATACGATGCTCACGCACATAAAGTGCGCTCCGCTTCGCTTTTACAATAACGCACTGAAACTGAACTACACTAAAGAAAGTCTGATTGTAATGGTTTATTGTCCTGGTTATATGTAATTTAAACTATTTCTTATCCAAAACTCAGGTCTTAACGTACCAATGTACGCCTGCGGTTACTCGCAAGAGTAATGCACCACAGCTAACGCACTTATGGAAAAAGCGAACACTATGGGCTGCGTTCAAAACAAAATATTACCCCCATTTCTGAGAATTACCTCAAAAATGGGGGTAAATATTAGCTTTTAGTTATTTTAACAGATTGTAAATATTTCTATTGTTTTTTAGCGAGTAGCCATTGTCTAGCGACTACTCAACAGTGAATTTAGCCGATAGTGGTAGGTTATCTGATGATGTGCCTATATAAATGATAAATTCTCCTGGCTCTGCACCAAAGGTTTTATCTAATCTCCAGAATGCTAACTCCTCAGTAGAGATTGTAAAGGTAACCTCTTTGGTTTCGCCTTTAGCGATATGTACCTTTTCAAAGGCCTTTAGCTCAAGAAGTGGACGAGATACTCCATTACCCAGAACATCACGTATATATAGCTGTGCAACCTCTGCTCCATCATATTTTCCGCTGTTCTTCACCTTAAAGCTAACAGTCAACTCTCCGCCCATAGCTATCGTATTACTACTTAGCTTAATGTCTGAATAGTTAAATGTGGTATAACTTAAACCGTGTCCAAAGCTATATAGTGGAGTGTTAGGTACATCTCGATACTTAGTACTAAAGCCTCCCTTATCATCTTGATATGGACGACCTGTATTAAGTTCTGAGTAGAAGATAGGCACCTGTCCGCCGTGTAATGGGAATGTCATTGGCAACTTACCCGATGGGTTGTAATCACCAAATAGTACATCTGCAATAGCATAACCAGAGTAAGAGCCCAATAGCCAACAATTTAGTACTGCATCAAACTTATCAACAACATCGGTAATAACTAACGGGCGACCAGTGAATAGAGCCATAACCATAGGCTTACCTGCCTTTGAAACCTCGTCAACTAACTCCTGTTGTAGTCCCTTAAGATTGATATCTACATAACTACGGCACTCTCCCGACATAAACGCCGTCTCGCCGATAGCCATAATAACAACATCTGCCTGTTTTGCCACTCTAAGTGCCTCAGCAAAACCACTACGGTCAGTTGTATTAACATCTAGATGAGTAAAGAAGTTCATATCCTTATTAGTGACAAGGTCGCACCCTTTTGCATAAAGCACCTTAACATCATCACCAACGGCAGCCTTAACACCCTCAAGCAGTGAAATAGCAGAGTTAGATGTGGCGTGACCTCTCCAGTTGCCAAGTGGTGTATCCTTATCATTTGCTATTGGTCCTATCACGGCAATAGTTTTTATTTTCTTAGATATAGGTAACACCTGATCTTCATTCTTTAACAGAACAATAGATTTACGCGCCACATCACGAGAAGCTTCGTGAGCCTCATCAGTAAGCGTTTGCGACTCTTCACGAGCCTTTTGACTATACATATATGGGTCATCAAACAACCCCAAATCAAATTTAACCTTTAGAATACGCCTAACCGCCTCATCAAGGCGTTTTTCATCTATCTTACCTTCTGTAAGTAGCTCGCTTCCATGGTTTATATATATATTGGCAGCCATATCCATATCCACACCAGCGTTGATGCCATTTTGTGCCGCATGCTTACCATCTACTGCTGTTCCATGTGCTATAGTCTCGGCTACTGATGCCCAGTCCGACACCATAAATCCATCATATTTCCAATCATCACGTAATACATCGGTAAGTAGCCACTTGCTAGTAGATGCAGGTTCGCCATTAACGGTGTTAAATGCCGACATAAATGATGCTACACCAGCATCTGCCGCCGCTTTAAATGGAGGGAAATATACATCATATAAAACACGCTCTGGAATATCTACAGCTGCGTAATCGCGACCAGCTATTGATGCACCATAACCAACAAAGTGCTTTGCACAAGCCGCTATTGTGTTCTCATCAGCAAGAGAAGTTCCTTGAAAACCTTTGATACGAGCCAATCCAACAACTGTTGTGAGATATACATCTTCACCTGCTCCCTCCATAACACGTCCCCAACGGGCATCGCGAGATACATCAATCATAGGTGCGTAGGTCCAGTTTATACCATTAGCTGCCGACTCGATTGCGGCGTAATGCGCACTCTTCTCTACCGCTTCCAAATCGAAACTAGCCGCATCTGCTAGTGGCACAGGAAACATAGTCTTATATCCATGTATAACATCAAAACCAAATAGTAGCGGAATACCTAAACGGCTCTCCTCCACAGCTATCTTCTGAAGACGCGCACTCTTTTCGGCTCCTATAAGATTAAGGAAATTACCAACCTTACCTGTACGAACCAATTCATCAATATTTTGATTGTGATTACTAACCTCTGCCGAGGCTCCTGTCGACATATATGGATCAGATATTAAGTTCATCTGTCCTAACTTCTCTTCTACTGTCATCTTGGAAATTAAATCCTCGATTTTACGCTCTGTCTCCGTTAACTCTCTCTCTTGTTCACAAGAGGTAAAGAGTCCAATTACCAGAGCCACTGCTAAATAAAGTTGCTTTTTCATATTTTTTCTATTTATGTGAACTACCCTTATTGTAGTTTGCTTTTGTTAATAGTATTTGTCATCTCTGTAGTTCGATATAACTACCAAGCAAGAGCACTCGCACCTAGAATAGCAGCATCACTCTCTTTAAGCGAGCTTATAAGAATTCTTACACTATTTCTAAGGTTAGGCATCAAGCTATCATTCATACTTTTTTCAATAGGTTTAAGAATATATTTCTCTGCTTTTGTCAAACCACCAAACAGTACAATAGCCTCTGGAGAGCTGAAATGAACAAAATCAGCCAACGCTTGCCCCAGTTGATTAGATGTAGCTTCAAAAATCTCAATAGCAACTTTATCCCCCTTCTCTGCTGCATCAAACACATCTTTTGCACTCACTACACCCTCTAACTCACTTAGGATAGTCTCACGAGTAGAGCTATTAATAATCTCTTGTGCTGTTAGGCTAACACCGGTAGCAGAAGCGTAGGTCTCAAGACAACCCTTTTTCCCACAGGTACACTCTCTACCATCTCTCACACTTGTCACGTGACCTAGCTCTCCTGCAAAACCGTTGTAGCCATACACCAGATTTCCATTCACAATAATACCACTTCCAACTCCCGTTCCTAAGGTGATGATGATAAAATCACGCATCCCCTTAGCAATTCCATACTTCATCTCACCCATTGCCGCCGCATTAGCATCATTGGTGACTGTCACTGGGATATGATTAAGACGCGAAGATACCTCATATTTAAGGTTTACTGTCCCCTCGTTAACCCATTTAACGTTGTATGCACCTTTCATCTCTCCTGTATAGAAATTGGCACACGGAGCACCAATACCTATCCCCTTAACCTGATTTATATCTACCATCTGATTAATGGCATCACAAAGTGAATTGAAAAATAGAGCCGCCTCTCCTCTTTCATAAATAGTTGAGATTACTGTTTGGTTAATAATATTGCCCTCTGCATCAACGACTCCCAATTTGGCTGACTGACCTCCTATATCCACGCCAACCACGTACGGTTTAATTACTGTATTCATAAATTTTATATGTATATATTAAGTTTTAGCTAACTGGTATATCTCTATTAACATTCTTCGAACCCGCAAATGCATAGAATATTAAGTATAGTAATCCTATAAGGACAACAATATAACTTGTTAAGTATGATGTTTTATCGGCAATAAACCCTTGAAGTAGAGGTAAGATACCGCCACCGCAAACCATCACCATAAAGATACCTGAACCCGTCTCGGTATACTTTCCGATACCCTCCACAGCAAGGTTGAATATTCCGCCCCACATGACAGAAGTACACA